>NZ_JBJGZY010000005.1:0-139167 GCF_054050755.1 Modestobacter sp. SYSU DS0511 | reverse complement strand
CACCGAGACCAAGCCCCCCCCCCCCCCCCCCCCCCCCCCCCCCCCCCCCCCCCCCCCCCCCCCCCCCCCCCCCCCCCCCCCCCCCCCCCCCCCCCCCCCCCCCCGGAGCCGGTGCGTCCTCCGCCGCGGTGCCGGGCCGGGCGCCCCGCTTTCCACGCTCTTCGGTCGCTGTCCACGTGCTCCGGTGCGTGGGAAGAGCGCGAGAAGCGTGGGACGCACGTCATCGGAGCTGGCGGGCGAGGGCCCGGTCGATCCGGTCGACGACGACCTGCCGGGTGTCCAGCTCGGCCCACACCCAGCGGACGACGCCCCACCGTTCCTCCCGGAGGGCGTCCTCCCGCCGCTTCTCCTCGAACACAGCATCCCCGGGTGACTGGCCCGGACGGAGCAGTCGGCCGTACTTGAGGCGGCCGTCGAACTCCCCGAGCAGCCGCTGCTGCCGCCAGCCGAAGTCGCTGCGGCCGACGAACCCGCCGTCCGAACGGCGGACCTCCACCTGGAGGTCGGGCACCGGCAGCCCGGCCTCGATCATCACCGCCCGGCTGCGGCTCTCGCCGATGCTCTCGCTGCGCCGATCAGCGGCGGCCACCACCCGCCGGGCCCCCCGGCTGCCCCGGGTGCCGCTCGCCGCCGTCACGACGTCGGCGAGCTCGGCGGGCGTCGTCAGGCCCCGGTGCAGCGCGGCGTCGGCCACGGCGAGCGCCGGCTCGAACGGCAGGGAGCGCGCGAGGTCGACCACCGTGCGGGGAACGCTGGTGACCGCCAGTCCGTCGACCACCACTGCGTCGTCCACCGTGAAACGCGCGGCGTGGGAGTGCAGGCGGCTCTCCCGGACGGCGCGTGCGGGCGGCTGCCGGGTGACGTGCACGCGATCGAGCGGGATGGCCCACAGCGGGAGGCCGTGCACGACCGCGGCCGAGGCGTGACTCACCACCGCTGGGGTGCGCAGGCCGGCCACGGTGGCTCGCACCCGGAGGAGGTGCCGCTGCCGGCGGTCGAGGTCTCCCGGTTCCGCCAGGTAGGCGCCGCGCTGCAGCGTCGTCCACTCGCCGCGCCGGCGGAACCGGCGGATCTCGTCGTCGACCAGGCCGGAGGCGAGGGCCCGGCGCCGCAGCACCAGGGCCGGTGGGCCGGTCATGGGTTCCATGCGGCCACCGTGCCGTCGTCCGGGGCGTCGGCCGGCGGCCCCGGGACATCTGTGGACAACGCCGTGGGAAGTGGACGGCGGGACCCCTCGACGCTGGGTTCCCACGCTCTTCGCTCGCGCCCCCCGTGCTGCGGCGCGTGGAACGCGGGTGAAGAGCGTGGGACGTGCGTGAGCGGGTCGGTCAGGGGGTGGTCGGCTGCTCCGGTGCGGGCTCGGGCACCGGCGCGGTGGCCGGCTTCCGGGCCGGCTTCCGGGCCGTCGTCCGGGCGGGAGCGGTGGCCCAGAGCACCAGCCCGACGGTCACCCACCCGGCGCCCAGGCACCACAGCACGCGGGTGAGCACCTCGTCGGTGCTCAGGTCACCTCGGAGACCGAGCGCGAGGACGGGGATGGCCAGCACGAAGCCGGTCACCAGCACGTCCTTGCGGAACGGGCCGATCACGCCTCCAGCTCCTCCAGCCGCTCGCACAGCAGCGAGGCCCAGCGGTGGGCGGTCGCCCGGGCGCCGTCGATCAGCGCCACCGGCACCTGGAGGTGACCGAGCACGGCGGCCGGGTCAGCGGTCGAGTCGGTGTCCTGCACGACCACCGCGTCGACCCGGGGCAGCCCGCCCAGCCACGGCACCAGGTCCTCGGGCTTGCGGGTCGAGTCGAGCACGGCCCACACCGAGGTCGGCGACCAGACGGCCAGCATGTGCTCCAGCCACGGTCCGCCGGCGGTGCGCAGCGGCGCGTCGACGGCGACGATCGTGACCGTGCCGGCCGACGCGCTGGTCCGGCGACGCTCGAGGGCGGTCTCCAGGGAGCTGATCCGGCTGTGCTGCGGAGCGAGGTGCGCGAGCGCACCGGAGCTGGCCCACTGCACCGTCTCGGGGTCCAGTCGCAGCGTGAGCGCCAGGGCGCGCGCCGTCGCGAAGGTCTCCGCGCCCGGCCCGACGACCAGCAGCACCTCGCCCGGATCGACGGGGAACCGCGGTGCCTGCGGCAGGTGGTCGGTGAAGGTCCGGGTGAGCGCCGCGTACACCCCGCGGGCGGCGACGTCGGCGAGGAAGTCCGGGCCCAGCAGCGTGTGCGGCACCCCGAGGGTGAGCAGCCGGATGACGAACTCCTCGGCGCGGCTGGCCGCGTAGGGCTCGAGCTCGGCCGACCGGGCCGGCACCAGGCGGGTCACCGTGGCCAGCTGGCCCTCGGGCTCGGGCTCGGGCGCGGGTGCGGCCGGCGGGGTGGGGGCGGCGGGCAGCTCGATGCGCACCGGCCGGGTGACCAGCGGGAGCCGGCTGCCGGCGGGGCGGGCCGGGGGCACCGGCGGACGGCCCCCGCGCACCGGTGGCACGGCCGGCCGGGACCGCAGCAGCGGCGGCGCGCCGTCGAGACCACCGGCCCGCTGCGGGGGCAGCAGGGACAGCGGCGGCAGCACGGTGGTGGCGTCCAGCGGCAGCGGAGCCGGGTCGCTCGCGGTGCGGGCCAGGGCCGAGGAGACCACCGGTGCGGCCAGCCGGAACTCCTCGACGGCCTCGGGCTGCCGGGCGTCGCTGCGCCGCGGCGCCTCCTCGACCAGGACGGCGTCGACCACCCGCTGCGGGCCGGTGGCGGCCGGAGCCCGGTCGCCGTGGCCGTCGAACCGGTAGGCGCCGGTGTCGTAGGCGCCGATCGCGTCAGCCGCGTCGACGTCGGCGGGGGCGTAGGCCCACGGCTGCGGGACGTCGCGGACCGGGGGCACCGCGGGCCGGGCGTCGGCCATCCCGGGCAGGGCGAACTCGGCCGTGGCCGGTGCCTCGGTCCACTCGGCTGCCTGGGTCCACTCGGCTGCCTGGGTCCACTCGGCTGCCTGGGTCCACTCGGCCGCCTCGGCGACCTGCTCGGGGAAGCGGTGCCGGCCGCGGCCCGAACCGTTGGCCGCCAGGACCTGCTCGAGCAGGTCGGCCAGCTCGTCGTCGGCGCTGCGCACGGAGTCGACCATGGAGAGGGGAGCTCCCCGGCGCCCGGCCTCGGCGGCCGCCTCGGCTTCCGCGGCCGTGCGGGCGGCCTCGGCCGCCGCCCGGGCGGACGTCTCGGCGGCCTCGGCCTCGGCCTGAGCGCGCGCGGCCTCCAGGCGAGTCGCCTCCAGCTGGGCGGCCTCGACCCGCGCGGCCTCCAGGCGGGCGGCCTCCGCGGCAGCCGCGGCCTCGGCCTCGGCGCGGATGCGGGCGGCCTCGGCGGCGGCTTCGGCAGCCGCGGCCTCGGCCTCGGCGCGGATGCGGGCGGCTTCCGCGGCGGCCTCCGCCTCCGCCTCGGCCTTGATCCGGGCGGCTTCCGCGGCGGCCTCCGCCTCCGCCTCCGCCTTGATCCGGGCGGCCTCGGCCGCGGCGGCGGCCTCCGCCTCGGCGGTGATGCGGGCGGCTTCCAGGCGGGCGGCCTCGGCGGCCGCGGCCTCCAGCCGGGCGGCCTGCAGGCGGGCGGCCTCGGCCGCGACGGCCTGGGCGGCGGCCGCCTCGATCCGGGCGGCCTCGGCGGCCGCTGCCTCACGACGTGCGGCGTCGGCCGCCTCGGACTCCAGCCGCGCGGCCTCGGCGGCGGCGGCCTCGGCCACCGCGACGTCGGCCACCGCCGACTGCACCTGCGCGTCGCTGGACACCATCCGGGTGAGCGCGGCGGCGAACGGGGAGGGGGCGGCGCCGGTGTCCCCGCTCATCGGTTCCTCGCCGGTCAGCGGGGTCTCGGCGAGCTCGTCGGGCGACAGCATGAGGGTGTGCCGGGCCGGGGTGAACGGCGTGGCGGCCGATGCCGCCGCCCGTGCGGAGCCCGTGCCCTTCGCCGACGACACGCGGCTCGTCGCGGAGGAGCGGGAGGACGGCGCGGTGCGGGAGGACGGCGCGGTGGGGGAGGACGGCGATGCGGTGCGGGACGGCGATGCGGCGGACCGGGCGGCGGGGGCGGCCGCGGCGGCCTCGGCCCGGGGCGCACCGGGGCGCGAGTACAGCCCCACGGCCGGCTCGGCAGCGGGGGCCACGCCGAGCAGGTCGGAGAGCTCCTCCATCCGCTCGGCCAGCGAGGGCTGGGCGGCCTTGGCGGCGGCCGCGGCGGTGACCCGGCGGGTGGCCTCCGGGGTCGCCGGGGTCGCCGGGGCGGGGTCGGGCGTGCGTGGCAGCTCCACCTCGGCGACGTAGCGCTCCGAGGCGAAGAAGCCGAACATCCCACCGGTCCTGATCCGGCGCACGCCCACGATGCGCGCGGCCGGCCCGAACTCCTCGCGCGCCGCGGCGATCGCCTCGTCCCGCGTGGCGGCCTCAACGGATCGCGACGGCACCGCTCACCACTCCCAGTGACTCGATCTGGGCCGTGCGGGACACCTCGTTGTAGGAGATGACCGACAGCCGGGGCAGGACCTGGCGGACCAGGCGGGACAGCGCGGCGCGCACCTGCGGCGAGCACACGAGGACGGGGGAGAGGTTCATCCGGTCGGCCTCTTCCAAGAGGTCGGTGCAGCCGCGGACCAGCGCGTCGACGGTGTTGCCGTCCAGGGCGAGCACCTGACCGCCCTCGGTCGGCCGGACCGCCTCCAGCAGTCGCTGCTCGAACGTCGGGTCCAGGGTGATCACGTGCAGCCGCTCGTCCGGGGTGACGTAGGGGTGGCTGATCGCAGCGCCGAGCGCGGCACGCACCGCCTCGACCAGCCCGTCCAGGTCGGTGGAGATCTTGGCGCGCAGCGAGAGGGCCTCGAAGATGCGGACCAGGTCGCGGATCGAGACGCCCTCGTCCAGCAGCGCCTGGAGCACGCGCTGCACCTCGCCCAGGCTGAGCAGCGTCGGGGTGAGCTCCTCGACGACCGCGGGGTGGGTGCGCCGGACCATCTCCACCAGCACCTTGACGTCCTCCCGGCCCAGCAGCGACGAGGCGTTCTGCCGGACGACCTCGGCCAGGTGCGTGGTGATCACCGAGGAGCGGTCGACGACGGTGGCCCCGGCCATCTCGGCCTGCCGCTGCAGCTCGGCGGGCACCCACTTGGCGGCCAGCCCGAACACCGGCTCGCGGGTGGCCTTGCCGGGCAGCCCGTCGAGGTGGTCGCCGATCGCGAGGACCGTGCCGGCGGGCGAGGTGCCCTTGGCCGCGGGGACGCCGTTGAGCCAGATGACGTACTGCGAGGCCGGCAGGTCCAGGTTGTCCCGGGTGCGGACCAGCGGGATGACCAGCCCGGTCTCCATCGCGACCTTGCGCCGCAGGGCCTTCACCCGGTCCAGCAGGTCGCCGCCGCGGGCGGTGTCGACCAGCTCGACCAGGTCGAAGGCGACCTCCAGCTCCAGCGGGTCGACCCGCATCCGGTCGGCGATCGCCTCCGGGGAGTCCGGCTGCGGCTCGGCGGCCGCGACGTCGGTGGCGGGGGTCTCGTCGTCGTCCTCGTCCGGCGCGTCGGTCATCCGGGTGGAGGCGAAGAGGAACAGCGCACCGATGAGGAAGAACGGCAGCTTGGGCAGGCCGGGGATCAGGCACAGCGCCAGCGCGGCGATGCCGGCGATCCGCACCGGCTGCTTGTTGCGGCCCAGCTGGGTCATCAGGTCGTGACCCATGTTGCCCTCGGACGCCGAGCGCGTGACGATCAGGCCGGTCGCGGTGGAGATGAGCAGCGCCGGGATCTGCGAGACCAGGCCGTCGCCGACCGACAGCAGCGAGTAGGTCGACACCGACTCGGCGGGGGAGAGACCCCGCTGCATGATCCCGATCGCGAAGCCGCCGATCAGGTTGATCAGCGTGACGATGATGGCCGCGATCGCATCGCCCTTGACGAACTTGCTGGCACCGTCCATCGAGCCGTAGAAGTCCGCTTCGGCGGTCACCTCGCGGCGGCGCTTGCGGGCCTGCGACTCGTTGATCAGCCCGGCGTTCAGGTCGGCGTCGATCGCCATCTGCTTGCCCGGCATGGCGTCGAGGGTGAAGCGCGCGCCCACCTCGGCGACGCGGCCGGCACCGTTGGTGATCACGACGAACTGGATGATCGTGAGGATCACGAAGATCACCAGGCCGACGATCAGCGAGCCGCCGATGACGAAGTGACCGAAGGCCTCGATGACCTTGCCGGCGTAGCCGTCGCTGAGCACCAGCCGGGTGGAGGAGACGTTCAGCGCCAGGCGCATCAGCGTCGCGATCAGCACCAGCGACGGGAAGATCGCGAACTCCAGCGGCCGCTTGATGTTCATCGCGACCAGCAGGATCAGCAGTGACGCCGTGATGTTGAGGCCCAGCAGCAGGTCCAGCACGGCGGCCGGCAGCGGGACGACGAGCATCAGGACGATGGAGACGACCCCGATGGGGACGGCTGCCTTCGTCAGCTTGCCCACGAGACCTCGTTCCTGTGCTGCAGTGCCGGCGGTGACCGGAGCGCCGCAGCGCCCCTCCACCGCCGTTCTCGGCAGTCCCGGGAACGGCCGGTACCGCACGGCGGAGTGCCACACCGTGCGTCACAGCCGCGCCGCGCGCCCCAGGCGTGGCCCTCCCGCAGGCCCCGCCGCGGGAGGAGGACCCCCGCCGCCCCGCGCCTCCCGGGGCTCGGGCCGGGCCCCGGGAGGCGGCCAGGGGCAGGCGGGCCCTCGGGGCTCCCTCCTCAGCGGCGCCGTCCGGCCTTGGGCAGGCCGTCCACCTCGGGTGCCTCGAACCCAGGCCGGTGCATCCCGCCGCGCACGCCGCGCGCGGACAGGTGCATGACGAACGCCAGCACCCGGGCGACCGCGGTGAACAGCTGGGGCGGCACCTCCTGCCCGAGCTCGCACGACCCGTGCAGGGCGCGGGCCAGCGGCACGTCCTGCACCATCGGCACCCGGCACTCCTCGGCCCGGGCGCGCAGCCGTGCGGCGACCTCGCCGGCGCCCTTGGCGACCACCCGGGGGGCGCCCTTCATCGGGTCGTACTTCAGCGCGACGGCCACGTGCGTGGGGTTGACCAGCAGCACGTCGGCGTCGGCCATCTCCGACATCATCCGGTTGCGGGACATCGACAGCTGGGTGGCCCGCCGCTGGGCCTTCATGTACGGGTCGCCCTCGGACTGCTTGTGCTCCTGCTTGATCTCGTACTTGCTCATCTTCAGCTTCGTCATCGTCTGCTTGCGGACCACCAGGTAGTCCGCGAGCGCGATCGCCAGGCCGGTGAACCCGACGACGCGGAACATCAGCACGGCCGAGTCGGTGAACACCCGGGTGATCTCCGACAGCGGCAGCGATCCGGAGGCGGAGACCAGGTGCTGGGCGTCGTCCGAGGTCAGCGCGATGACCGTGGCGAGAGCGATCGTCTTGATGATGGCCTTGGTCGCCTCCCAGAGGCCGTGCGTGCCGAACATCCGCTTGAAGCCGGGCAGCGGGTTGAACTTCTTCAGCGTCGGCTTCATCCCCTTGGTGGCGATGGTGACCCCGCCCTGGGACGCGGAGGCCAGCGCGCCGATCAGCATCATCGCCAGCGCCATCGGCAGCAGGGTGGTGAGGAAGGCGCTGAGCGCCCGCCCCATCAGTTCCGAGAGCGCAGCCTGATCCGGGTTGTTGGCCACCACGCCGACCTGCACGAACAGCTCCTGCCCGGAGTCGAACGCACTGCCCACCAGCATCGGCAGCAGCACGCTCGCCGCAGCGGCACCCAGCCACGTGCCCAGTTCCTGGGTCCGCGGGATCTGCCCGTCCTTGCGGGACTGCTTGAGCTTCTGCGGTGTCGGCTTCTCTGTCTTCTCACCGCCCGGCCCGTCCTTGGCCATCAGTCCTCACCTCCCGGGACGTCCACTAGCCGCTCCGCAACGAGGTCATCGCCCGCACCGCGGTCTCCATGAGGGAGTCCAGGGCGGGCGGGAGCAGCGGGAAGGTGAGCCCGAGCAGGGCCAGGGTGGTCATGATCTTCACCGGGAAGCCGATGGCGAAGATGTTCAGCGCCGGGGCGGCGCGGGACAGCAGCGCCAGCGCGACGTCGGCGAGCAGCAGCACCGCCACCATCGGCCCGGCGATCTGCAGGGCGGCCAGGAACATCATGGAGAAGGCGGTGACCAGCGCCGACCCCAGCTGGTCGGTGGGCAGCGCGCCGCCCACCGGGAGCCCCTGGTAGGAGGTGACGAAGCCGCGGACCAGCAGCAGGTGGCCGCCGCTGGTGAACAGCAGGGTGATCGCCAGCAGGTAGTGCAGCTTGCCGATCGCCGCGTTGGTGGTGAGCGACAGCGGGTCGTAGGCCGGCTGCAGCGAGAAGCCGCCGGTGACGTCGATGAGGTCACCGGCCAGCTGCACGGCGGTGAAGAGCACCTGGACGACGAAGCCGAGCGCGGCCCCGATGACCGCCTCGGTGATCGTGCAGACGACGAGGAAGCCCGCGGTGATCTCCGGCATCGTGCCCGTCAGCTGGGGGAACACCACCAGCGACAGCGCCACGGCGAGCGCGCCCTTGACCGCCAGCGGGATGCCGTTCGAGTTGAACGGCGGGGCCAGCACGATGAACCCGCCGGCGCGCACGGTGGCCAGCAGGAGCGCGGCCAGCGTCGCCGAGGGGACCTGGAGGTCCACCGGTGCCCTCAGCTCCTGCCGAGCAACCGCGGCAGCGACTCGAACAGGTGCTCGGTGAAGGAGACCAGCTCCGCGAGCACCCAGTTGCCGGTCACCAGCAGCGCGATGGCCACCGCGATCATCTTCGGCACGAACGACAGCGTCGGTTCCTGGATCTGGGTCGCTGCCTGGAACAGCGAGATCATGAAGCCGACCAGCAGGGCGGTCAGCAGGATGGGGGCCGCGACCTTCGCCGCGATGATCATCGTCTGGGTGGCGATCTCGGTGACGTCGGCGTCAGACATGCCGGCCCCCGCTCATCCGGGCGGTCATCCGTACGACCCGACCAGCGCGGTGGTGATCAGCGCCCAGCCGTCCACGATGACGAACAGCAGCAGCTTGAAGGGCAGCGAGACGACCGTCGGCGGCACCATCATCATGCCCATCGCCATCAGCGAGGCGCTGACCAGCATGTCCAGCACCAGGAACGGGATGAACACGACCAGCCCGATGATGAAGGCGCTCTTCAGCTCCGAGAGCACGAACGCCGGGACCAGGGTCATCATGCTGACCGACGCGGCGTCGGCGGGCCGCTCCTCGCCGGACAACCCGATCATCAGCTTGAGCTCGTCGTCGCGGGTGTTGTCCAGCAGGAACGCCTTGAGCGGCTGGACGCCGGAGTCGTAGGCCGCCGAGGCGGTGATCGTGCCGTCCAGGTAGGGCTGCACCGCGACGTCGTTGATGTCGCTGAACACCGGCCCCATGACGAAGATCGTCAGGAACAGGGCGATCCCGGTGAGCACCTGGTTCGGCGGGGAGGTGGGCAGCCCCAGCGCGTTCCGGGTCAGCGCCAGGACCACCAGGATCTTGGTGAACGAGGTGACCAGCAGCAGCGCCGACGGCGCGATCGACAGCGCGGTGATCGCCAGCAGCAGGGTGACCGCGGTGCTGGGGTTGTCGCCCCCGATGTTGATGTCCAGCCCGCCGTTGTCGACCACCGGGGCGACCGGGGCGATCGGCTCGGTGGGCGCGGTCGGTGCGGCCGACGCGGGGCCCGCCAGGAGCACCAGCCCGACCACCGCCAGCACGGCCAGCAGGGCGACCCAGCCGGCCCGACGGCCCCAGCCGCGGGTGACCGGCGTGGCGGGCGCGCTCACGAGCGGCGCACCGTTCGGTCACGCAGCTCCTGCACCACGGTCGTCCACGTGCCGCGGTCCAGCACCGAGCCGGCCAGCGGGCCGGAGCTGCTGCGGGCCAGCGCCGGCACCCGGGTGGCGGGCATCGCGGCGGTCTCGACGTCGGAGGCGGTCGCGTGCGGCCGGGCCTGCGCAGCCAGCGCGGTCTGCAGCTCCTCGTCCTCCAGCTCGGCGAGCAGGGTCACCTGCTCCTCGGTCGACCCGACGACCAGCACCCGGCCGGCGACGCGCAGCACCGAGACGCTGCTGGCCCGGCCCATCCGCTGCCGGCTCACCACCTCGATGACGCCGGTGCCCTGACCCAGACCGCGCTTCTTGGCGATCCGGGCCGCGAAGAGCAGCACCCCGGCGACGAAGGCCAGCGACAGCACGAGCCGGATGACCATCCACGTCATCGCCGACTCCGGGTCGTCGTGCCCTGCGTCACTGGGGGCGCCCGTACTCGGCGGCGTCGGTCACGATCTCGCTGATCCGCAGGCCGAAGTCCTCGTCGACCACGACGATCTCGCCGCGGGCGATCAGGGTGCCGTTGACCAGGAGGTCCGCCGGGGCGCCGGCGGCGCGGTCGAGCTCGATGACCTCACCCGGGTGGAGCGACAGCAGCTCGGAGACCGTCATCCGGGTGCGGCCGATCTCGACGGTGACCTCCATGGCCACGTTGCGCAGCAGGTCCAGGCTGCCGCGCCGCTCGCGCGGCTGGGGCAGGGTGACCTGCAGGGCCAGGGTGGCCGAGATCTCCCCGCCGGCGGCCAGCGGGACGGCGAGGAAGACGCCCTTGTCCCGCAGGCCGTCCAGCGCCGCGACGACGTCCTCGGTGCGCTCGGCGGCGACCCGCACCCGGCCGAGCGCGGCCGCGGCGGCCTCCAGGGCCGGGCGCAGCGCCGTGGGCACGTCCATCGCCCCGACCGGGGAGTTGGTCAGCGCGGCGACGATCTCGGCGGAGAGCACCAGGACGATGTCACCGCTGACCTCACCGCCCAGGGCGGCGGTGACCGCGACGCCGGGCTCGGCCGGCAGCGGGACGGACTCCGGGTCGCTGACCGGGTCCCCGGCACGCAGGTCCAGCTCGGCGGGGAGGGCGGCGGCAGCGGCCTGGGCCGCCGCAGCGACCGCTGCGGCGATGGTCTCGGAGTCCGACGAGCGGTCGGTGCCGAAGGCGGTGGTCATGCTGGGTCCTTTCCGCCGGTCGCGGTGTCGGGGACGATCTCGGCGGCCAGGCGGCGCCGGTGGTTGCTGGGCAGGGCGTGCGCGAACGTGACGTCGTTGGTGGTGACCTGGAGCGGGCTGTCCTGGGCGTGCCGCAGCAGCAGGACGTCGCCCACCGCCAGGGACAGCAGGTCGCCCGAGGGCACCTCGATCGGGTTGAACCGGACGCTCACGTCGACCGGGACGTCGAAGAGCCGCTCGGTCAGCGCCTCGAACGCCCGCTGGCGCTTGTGCCGCGCGGACTCCGACAGCTGCGGGGAGGCGGCGTTGTTCAGCGGGCCGGCGAAGGAGGAGAAGGGCAGCACCAGCGTGAGGTCGGGCTCCCGGCTGCCCACGCGCATGCTGTAGGTGGCGACCATGACCGTCTCCGAACCGGAGGCGGCCTGGGCCAGCTGCGGGTTGTACTCGACGCCGTCCAGCGCCGGGGTGATCGGCGTCACCGGGGCGAACGCCTCGCCGAGCTCGTCGAGCAGCCGGTCCAGCAGGTGACCGGTGATCGCGCTCTCCATGCCGGTCATCGGCCGGGCGGGCTGCTCGCCCCCGCCGGACCCACCGAGCATGTGGTCGACCATCGCCATGGCGGTGTCCAGCGGCCAGGCCAGCACGCCCTTGCCGGCCAGCGGCTCCAGGGTGAAGGTCGCCACGAAGTGCGAGGTGGGCAGCGTGGCGATGTAGTCGTCGTAGGAGAACTGCTCGATGCCGACCAGCTCCACCCGGACGCCGGTGCGCAGCAGCGAGGTCAGCGTGGTGGTCGCCTGGCGGGCGAAGGACTCCTGGGTGATCTGCAGGATGCGGACGTGCTCGCGCGAGAGCTTCGTCGGCCGCCGGAAGTCGTAGGTGCGGGGCTCACGACGACGCGTGCGGCCCTGCCCCTCGGGGCTCCGGGGGGCCGCGCTGGGGGCGTCGGCCACGGTGTCGGACAGGCTCACGCAAGTCCTCATCGGCGGGGGACCGCCGGACCCTGACCAGCCGGTGCCGGGAGTCCGGCACCGGCCGGCACGGGTGTGACCCCAGGGGGACGTGGGGGAGGAGCGCCCCGGTGCGGTGTTGGCCCTGCTGTTACTGGGTGACGTGCTCCGCCGCTCGGACCTGGTCGCCGGGGGGACGAGGTGCGCTGGGTGCTGGTCCCGGGTCCGGGAAACCGCACTCAGCGCACATCGTCCGCCTGACTCGTGTGCTCGTCCCGGTCGAGAACCCGGACCTCGACGGACGAGAGCGGGACGGCGGCGGCGCCCATGACGTCGGTGTCCACGTCGAGCCACATCGGGCGGTCACCGCTCGCCGTCAGCCTCATCGGCGCCAGGTGCTCGGACTCGAGCACGTCGCGCGCGACCCAGAGCACGACGGCCTGCGAACCGTCCGGCCCCTGCCGGACCTGCAACGTGACAGGCGGCCGCGGCTCGCCGGGTGGCGGGTAGGAGCCCCCGGCTCTCACCAGCCGGTCGGCCAGGCGCTCCGGCCACCTCCGTCGGTCATGCATGGCCGGACGCAGCCACTGACGAGACCGTCGGGTCTCCTCTCACTGGGTCACGTACTCGGTGTAGTTGATCTCGTAGACGTCACCGTGGTACGCCTCGATGATCTTCTCCTGCAGGGCGGCCTTCATCGCCTCGCGGTTGGTCTGCACGTCACCGAGCGCCGCGCCGGAGAAGTGCGCGATGGCGATGTCCAGCGCCTTGGAGCCGTCGGGCGTGGGGCCGGCGCCGTGCCCACCGCCGGCGCTCTCCTCGTAGGCGAGGGTGAACTGCAGCGCGATGCCCAGCTTGAGGTAGCTGCCACCGGCCAGGTTGATGGCCACCGGGTCGATGGCCAGCACCACGTGCCCGGCCTCGGGTGCGGGCTCGGCCACGGCCTCACCGGAGCCGCTGAACAGGAAGAAGTACGCGCCACCCCCGATCGCGAGCACCGCGACCAGGGCGATGATCATCAGCTTTCCCTTGCCGCCGCCCGCGGACTCGTCGTCCTCGACGTCGGCCTTCTTCTTCTTGGCCATGGGTGACTCCTCTCGGTGGTGCTGTGGTCGGTGTGGCCGGAACCGGTGGTCGTGGTGGTGCGGCTCAGTTGCCGAGCGCCTGGGCGGCGGCCTGCGCGGCCGCCTCGATCCCGGGCAGCAGCGCGTTGGCCTTGGCCGAGCCGGTGGACAGCAGGATCACGTCCACCCGGCGGTTGACGGTCACGTAGTTCGGGTCGCTGTCCGGGACCAGCGGGCGGGTGCTGCTGTAGCCCGACGCGGACACCCGTTCCTCGGGCAGCCCGTCGACCTCGGTGAGGTGCCGGAGCACCGTCGTCGCCCGGATCACCGACAGCTCCCAGTTCGACGGCCAGGGGCCGCCCCGGGTGACCGGCAGGGAGTTGGCGTGGCCCTCGACCTCGATCCGGTTGGGCAGCGCGGCGAGCGTCGGGGCCATCGCGTCGAGCACGACGACGCCCTGCGGCTGGAGCACCGCGGACTCGGGGGCGAACAGCACCGGGTCGCTGACGACGTGCACCACCAGGCCACGTTCGTCGATGACGAACTCGGCCGCACCGGACATGCCGGCGGCGGCCAGCGCCTGCTGCAGCGCCGCGCGGGCGGCGGCCAGCTGGTCGTAGGCGGCCTGCGCCTCGGCGGCGGTCTGCTGCGCCTGCTCCCTGGCGACCGCCTCGGCAGCCGCCTTCTCGGCCTCGGTCTGCGCCGTGCCGTCGATGGCCGCCTCCTGGGCGACCTGCACGGGCTTGAGCGGGCTGTCGTTCTCGACCGGCGCGTCGATGGCCGCCCCGTCGTTGAGGATGGTGACCGGGGCGCCGGCCCCCTCGCGGGCGCCGTTGGCGAAGGCGGTGAACTTGGCCAGGTCGATCGAGCTCATGGCGTAGAGCACCACGAAGAGCACGAACAGCAGCGTCATCATGTCGAAGCCGGACACCAGCCACCGTTCGTGGTTCTCGTGCTCCTCGTGCTCCTCGTGCTTCTTGGCCCGACGGCCGCCGTGGCCGCCGTGCCCACCGCTCTTGCTCATGCCGCCTCGCGCTCCTGCTCACTGGGCGGGACGAGGGAGGTGAGCTTGGCGCGCACGGTGCGCGGGCTGGTGCCCGCCTGGATCTCGGCGATCCCCTCGACGAGCAGCTCCATCTGGGCGGCCTGCAGCGCGCTGACCCGGAGGATCTTGGCGCCCATCGGCAGGAACCAGAAGTTGGCCGCCATGACGCCCCACAGGGTGGCGATGAACGCCGCCGAGACCATGGGGCCCAGCAGCTCGGGGTTCTGCAGGTTGCCCATCACGTTCATCAGGCCGACGATGCAGCCGAGGATGCCGATGGTCGGCGCGTAGCCGCCCATGTTGTTCATGAACTTGGCCGCGACCTTGTCCTCGGTCTTCTTGGCCGAGATCTCGCCCTCCAGGATGGCGCGCAGGTCCTCGGGGTCGGTGCCGTCGATGCTCATCTGCAGGCCGCGCTTGAGGAACGGGTCCTCGATCTCCTTGACCTGCGCCTCCAGGGCGAGCAGACCCTCCTTGCGGGCCTTCTCGGCCAGGCTGACCAGGGTCTGGATCTGCTCGGTGGCCGGCGGCACCTTGGCCGGCATGACGGCCATCTTGAACCAGGTGGGGATCTTCTTCAGGTCGGTCATCGTCTGGCTGGCCAGCGCCGCGCCGAAGGTGGCGATGACGACCAGGATGATGGCCGGCAGGAAGATCAGCGTCGTCGGGTCGGCGCCCTCCAGGATCATGAAGACGACCAGGGCGACCAGGGAGATGACGAACCCGATCAGGGTGGCGGGATCCATGGGTCAGCGCTCGTCTCGGTTCGGGAAGGGCACGACCGAGGAGTCGTCGGGGCCCTGCAGGTGGTCGGGGGTGGGTGACGGTCGGTGCTCGCCGCGGTCCATCCGGAAGGCCGTGGCCTGGATGCTGGCGCGCCAGTCGCGGATCTCGTCGACGACCTGGTCCACCGTCTCGACGACGACGTACTTGGTGTCGTCGGCGAGGGTGACCACGGTGTCCGGGTGGCCCTCCACGCGCTGCACCAGCTCGGCGTTGAGCACGAAGTGCTTGCCGTTCAGGCGGGTCAGACGGATCACGGTGGAGCTCCCGGGGTCGGCGGTGAGGGTGCTCACCGGTGCGCGCGGAGCGCGGCACAGGTGTCTTCGGCGTCCCGTCGGGACTGCTTGAGCCGAGAGGGCCCGGTCATCCCGACGGGTGACCGGGCCCCTCGGCCCCCTCCAGGGGCCCGCCACGAGCGTGTGAGTGGTGGGGAGGAGGGGGTCCTTCATCAGCGCTTCAGCTGGACCAGGTCCTGGAGGATCTCGTCGGAGGTGGTGATCACCCGGCTGTTCGCCTGGAAGCCGCGCTGGGCGACGATCAGGCCGGTGAACTCCTCGGCCAGGTCCACGTTGGACATCTCCAGCGCGCCGGCCGAGAGCTGGCCCCGGCCACCGGTGCCGGCCTGGCCGACCACCGGGTTGCCGGAGTTGTCGCCGGCGCGGAACGAGCTGTTGCCGGCCTTCTCCAGGCCACCGGGGTTGGTGAACGTCGCCAGCGCCAGCTGACCCAGCGGCTGCCGCAGGCCGTTGGAGTACAGGCCGACGATCGTGCCGTCGTTGCTGAGCGAGTAGCTCTCCAGCGTGCCCAGGGCCGAACCGGTGAACTCGTTGGACTTGCCGGCCGCGGTGCTGGCGCCGCCGAACTGGGTCAGCCCGCCCAGGTCGATGGTGACCGCGCCGGTCCAGCTCGGGAACGGCGGGGTGAAGTCGGCGTCCGGGTCGAAGGTGACCGTCCCCCCGGACGTGAGCTGGCCGGTGGTCGGCGCGGTGCCGGAGAAGGTGAGGCTGCGGGTCACCGTCCGGGTGCCCTCGCTGAAGGTGACGTCCCAGGTGTTCGTGCCGGTGTTGGTCATGACCACCGACATCTCGTGCGCGTTGCCCAGGTCGTCGAACATCCGGATCTGGGAGGTCACCTCGGTCCCCACGGCGGCGCCGGCGGAGAGGTTGCCCTGGATCGTGGCGCCGGTGGTGGGCACCGGGGGCAGCACCTGGCCCTGCGGGATCCGCAGCGGCTCCAGCGGGCCGTTGGGGTCGATGGCCCCGCCCCGGGCCATCCAGCCCTGGAGCACCAGGCCGTCGGGGGTGACCAGGTTGCCGACGCCGTCGGTGTCGAAGGAGCCGGCCCGGGTGTAGAGGTTCTCGTTGCCGGACCGGGTGATGAAGAAGCCGTCGCCGGTGATCATGAAGTCGCTGGAGCGCCCGGTGCTCTGCGCCGAGCCCTGCGTCCAGTTGGTGGTGATGCCGGCGACCTTCACCCCGAGCCCGACCGCGGCCGGGTTCGTGCCGGCGGTCTCGCCCTGCGGGGCCGCGCCGTTGCGCAGCACCTGGGAGAGGGTGTCCTCGAAGACGGTCTGGCTGCCCTTGAAGCCGACGGTGTTGACGTTGGCGATGTTGTTGCCGGCGACGTCCAGCTTGGTCTGGTGCGCCTTGAGGCCGGAGATGGCCGAGAACATGGAACGCAGCATCGGGGGAGCTCCTGAGGTCGGGGGTGGTCAGGCGGTCGGCTGGGTGGCGGGGGTCGGCAGGGTGACGGCGGTGACCCGGCCGAGCGGGACGGTGACGCCGTCGACGACCGCCTGCGGTTCGGTCTCCGCGCCGGCCCCGGCGATCCGGACGGCGCTCACCGTCCCGATCTGGGTCTCGCCGGTGGTGTCGGTGTAGGTCACCTGGTGGCCGACCAGCGCGCCGGCGCTGAGCGACCGCTGCAGCCCGACCAGGGCCTTGTTCTGCTTGGCGATCTCCTCGAGCTTCTCCACCTGGGAGAAGGTCGCGGTCTGCGCCATGAACTCGCTGCTGCTGGTCGGGTTGCTCGGGTCCTGGTAGCGCATCTGCGCGACCAGGAGCTTGAGGAAGACGTCCTTCCCCATCTGGTCGCCGCGGTTGACCGAGGGGCTGGCGTCCGCGGTGACGACGCCGGCGGACCCAGTGGGTCCGGTGACCGGGCTGCTCATCGTTCCTCCGTCTCAGGCGAGGACGTCCACGCCGGACGACGCGGACTGCTCGGTGGCGAGGGCGGGGCTGCCCTCACCGCGGTGCTCGGGGTCGCGCGCGGCCCGGGGGCCGGACCCCTGCTCTCCGGGCTGGCCCTGCTGCCCGGAGGCGGAGCCCTGCCCCTGCTGGCCGGCGCGGGCGTCGAGCAGCTGCTGCGCCGAGCGCAGCGTGCTGCCCAGGTCGGCGGTGGTGTCGTCGACGGCGAGGCGGCCCAGGGTCAGGCCCGCGCCCTCCAGCTCCCGGCGCAGCTCGGGCAGCGCATCGGTGAGGGCGTGCCGTCCGGCGTCCGAGCCGCCCTGCAGGGTCAGGTCCAGGCTGCCGTCGGTCACCGTGACCTGGATGGAGACCGGCCCCAGCTCCTCGGGGGTGATGACCAGGGTCATCGTCGAGCTCCCGTCGGGCGCGTTGCTGAGCACCGCGAGCTGGCGGCCCAGCTGCTGGGCGACCGGCGGCTCCGCAGCCGGCGGCGTGGGTCCGGCGGCACCGAGCGGGTCGGTGCGGACCGCCGTCGGCGTGGCGGTGGCCCCGCCGACGAGACCGACCGCGTCCGGCTCGGTTGTGCCGCTGCCGCTGCCGCTGCCGCTGCCATGGCCCGGACCGGCGTCGGGGCCGGTCCCGGTGCCAGCGGTGTCGCCTGCGGCCACGGGGAGGACGACGACGGAGAGGTCGGCCGGGAGGCCGGCGCCTGCGGCCCCGGTGGTCCCGGCCGGGGCGGTGGCCGGCTGCGTGCCGGCCAGCCCGAGGGCGGACAGCAGCGCGGCCGGCGTGCCGGGCGCGGGTGCGGACGGCTCCGCGCCGGTTGCCGCCGGGTCGGTGACGGTGGGCAGCGGGAGGGCCGGGGCGCTGACGCCGGGCTGCTGGACCCCGAGCGGCTGCCCGCCGGCCGCCGTGGCGCCGGTGACCGCGCCGATGAGCGCGGCGGCGGCGGCGGTCGCCTCCGGCTGGGTGCCGGGCGTGGTGCCCAGCGACGCCCCGGCGGCGAGCAGCGCCCACAGCCCCGGGGGCACGTCGATCGGGACGGCGACCGGCGTCGCCGGGGTCTCTCCACCGGTCCCCTCGCCGGGGGCGCCCCCGGACGCGTCCCCCGTGCCGTTCCCGGGGCGGCGGGAGGGGTTCCCGGCGCCGTGCAGCACGTCGTCCAGGGCGCTGGCGAAGCCGGCCGCGTTCTCGGCGGACCCGGTGGCCGGGCCGCCGGTGGAGCCGGTCGCGCGGCCGGTGGCCGGCGTCATCGGCAGGGCGGACATGGGGGCTGTCATCGGTAGGCCTCCGCGGCGCTGGTCACCTTCTGGACGTAGGACCGGGTCTCGGCGTAGGGCGGGACGCCCCCGGCGCGCTGCACCGCGCCGGGCCCGGCGTTGTAGGCCGCCAGCGCCAGCTCCGTGGAGCCGAACTGCTGGGTCAGGCTCGCCAGGTAGCGGGCGGCGCCGTCGATGGCGGACGCCGGGTCGCCGGGGTCGACGCCCAGGCCGCGCGCGGTGGCCGGCATGAACTGCATGAGCCCCTGTGCGCCGGCGGGGGAGACCGCCGCGGTGTTGAAGTTCGACTCGGTCTTCGCCATCGCGGCGAGCACGGCCGGGTCGACCCCGTGCCGGCTGCCGGCAGCACGGAACAGGTCGGCGTACGGGACCCCGCCCAGGCCGGTGCCGCGGGCGGCCGTGGACGGGGCCGACACGGCGCCGTCGGGCAGCACGCGGCGGATCACCGTCGGCCGGCCGACGTCCTGCACCTTGACGACGTCGCCCTCCTGCGGGGCGGCGATCATCTTGCCGCCGCCGATGTAGAGCCCGACGTGGTCGATGCCCGGCCGGTTGCCGGAGTTGTCGAAGAAGACCAGGTCACCCGGCTGGGCCTCGGCGAGCGAGGCGACCGGTCGGCCGGCGGTGGCCTGCTGGGCCGAGGTGCGGGGGATGCTGACGCCCAGGTCGGCGTACACGCGCTGGGTGAACCCGGAGCAGTCCAGGCCGCTCTTCGGGTCGGTGCCGCCCCAGCGGTAGGGGACCCCGAGGTACTTCTGCGCAGCGCCGACGACCTCGGCGCCGGTGCCGGTGGTGGCGAAGCCGCTGAGGTCCGTCTGCGCCGTCGACGAGGTGCCGGTGAGGCCGGCTGCCGACGCGGCGCTGGACCAGGCGGCCGCCGAGCTCGGTGGGGTGCGCAGGAAACGGGCCTGGATCTCGCTGATCCGGCCGTGCACCGCGGTCAGTCCCTCCACGTGCCCTCCTCCTCCGTCGTCCTCGTCGTGTGGCGGCCGGTCACCAGGTCGTCGACCGCGCGCTCCTCGGCTGCCTCGGCGGCGGTGCGCGCGGCCGACAGGTGGCGCTCCCGCAACTTCTCCAGCCCCTTGGTGCGCTGGGCCGCCGCCGTCCAGCGGGCCCGGACCAGCTCGGCCTGTTCCGCGTGGGCGACGGCGAGAGCCCGTGCAGCAGACACATCGGCAGCCGCGGCCGACGATGCGACCATCGCGGCGACGAAGGCGGCGCCGGGGACGGCCGCGGGCAGGCGGCGGGCCGAGAGCGCCTCGGCGTCGTCCTCGGCCCGCCGGGCGGCCTCGGCGGCGTCGCGGGCGGCGGCGGCCGCGGCCAGCGCCGCCGTCCGCTCCTCGGTGCGGCGCAGGCGCAGCACCGGCTCCAGCCGGAAGGCGGGCTGCCTCACGCGGCGGAGACCAGGCCGTGCAGCCGGGCCCACGCCTCGGGCGGCGGGGTGGAGTCAGACGTCGCCTGGCGCAGGAAGGCGTCGATGTCCGGCAGCAGGCGCCGGGCACGGTCGACCAGCGGGTCGGTGCCGGCCTGGTAGGCCCCGATCTCGATCAGCTCCCGGACGTCGCGCAGCGCCCCGAGCATCCGGCGCAGCTCCCGGGCGTCGGTCATCTGCGGCGGCGGCACGACGGCGGTGGCCACCCGGGAGATCGACTCGAGCACGTCGATCGCCGGGAAGTGGCCGGCGGTGGCCAGGCGTCGGCTGAGCACGACGTGACCGTCGAGGATGGAGCGGGCGGTGTCGGCGATCGGCTCGTTGTGGTCGTCGCCGTCGACCAGCACGGTGTACAGCCCGGTGATCGAGCCGGTGGTGCTGGTGCCGGCCTTCTCCAGCAGCTTGGGCAGCATCGCGAAGACGCTCGGCGGGTAACCGCGGGTGGCCGGGGGCTCGCCGGCGGAGAGCCCGACCTCGCGCTGGGCCATCGCGGTACGGGTGATCGAGTCCATCATCAGCAGCACGTCGCGGCCCTGGTCGCGGAAGGCCTCGGCGATCCGGGTGGCGACGAAGGCCGCCTTCAACCGCACCAGCGGCGGCTCGTCGGAGGTGGCGACCACGACGACGCTGTTCGCCAGGCCCTCGGGGCCGAGGTCCTCCTCGATGAACTCCCGGACCTCGCGGCCACGCTCGCCGATCAGCCCGATGACCCGGATGTCGGCGTCGGTGCCCCGGGTGATCTGGGACAGCAGCGTGGACTTGCCGACGCCGGAGCCGGCGAAGATGCCCAGCCGCTGCCCACGGCCGGCGGGCACCATGGTGTCCAGCGCCCGCACCCCGGTGGCCAGCGGCCGGCGCACCCGTTCCCGGGTGAGCGCGTTGGGGGTCTCGCTGGTCAGGTCGACCCAGGACACCAGCGAGCCCAACGGGGGACCGCCGTCCATCGGGCGACCCAGCCCGTCGAGCACCCGGCCCAGCAGGGCCTCGCCGACCGGCACCTGCAGCGGCCGCCCGGTGGGGCGGACCCGGGCGCCGGCGCGGACGCCGGAGAGGTCGCCCAGCGGCATGCAGGTCATCCGCTCCCGCTGCACCGCCACCACCTCGGCGAGCAGCGGACGACGGCCGGAGCTGACCTCGACCAGGTCCCCGACGGCGGCGGGCACGCCCTCGACGCTGAGGGTCAGCCCCATCGCGCCGGTCACCACCCCGGACAGCTCCGGGCGGGCGGCGGCCCGGGCCCGCGCGACCAGCGCGGCGGCCGGTCCGGCGGTGAGCACGCTCACGAGCGCAGCACCGATCGCACCCGCTCGAGCGCGGCGCCGAGCTGGGCGTCCACCCGCAGGGTGCCGGCCTCGGCCAGCGCGCCGGCCCGTTCCACGTCGGGGTCTCCGACGACCCGGACCGCCGGGGGCAGGTCGGCCAGCGCGGCCGGGGGCACCTCGGCGAGGTCGTCGGGGTGCAGCCGGACGACGACGGGCACGTCGGCCGGGCAGAGGGTCAGCGCGCGGCGCAGGGCGTCCAGCCCGGCGGCGTCGGCGGTGGCCAGCTCACGGCCGAGAAGGTCGCCGACCAGCGTGACGACGGCATCCAGCACGTGGTCGCGCAGCTCGTCGACCACCGGCGCGGCCGTGGCGTCCAGCCGCTCCACCGCGGCGCCCATGGCCGCGGTGGCCGAGGCCAGCCGCCGCTCCCAGCGCGCCTGCACGTCGGCCAGCCGTTCCTCGGCCGCGCGCTCGGCGGCGGCGACGACCTGCTCGGCGGCGACGAGGCCCTCGGCGTGCCCGGCGGCCCAGCCCTCGCGGCGGGCCTCCTCGCGCAGCCGGGCGAGCTGCTCGGCGTAGACCTCGCCCAGGCGCGGGCCGGTGCGCGCCGCGGTCTGCTGGGCGACGGTGTCCACCGGGGCGTGGGCCGGCGCCCAGGGGCGGGCCTGCGCCGGATCGGCGGTCAGCGGGAGCCGCGCACCGACGGGTGGGGCGGCGGGCGGGTCGGCCGGCTGGGACCGGCCGACGGCGGCGTCGACGGCCGCCGTGACCGCGGCCGTGGCGACCGGCGCGCCGCCGGCGGGCAGGGGGTCGACCGGCGTCGCCGGGGCGGGCACGACCGGGGGAGCGCCGGCCCGCTGGTCGCGGGCACGTCGTCCCCACGGCGCGCCGTCGCCGGTGCGCTGGTACGGGACGGCGTCGGCGGCCGACGAGCCGCGCAGCAGCAGCGACTCCCGCGCGGCCCGGGTGCTCGCGTCAGGCGACGAAATCGTCCTCACCGCCCCGCGAGATGGTCAGCACGCCCTGCTCCTCCAGCGTGCGGATGACCGCGACCACCTTGGCCTGCGACTCCTCCACGGTGCGCTGACGGACCGGGCCGAGCAGCTCCATCTCCTCGAGCAGGTTCTCCCCGGCGCGCTCGGAGAGGTTGCGGACCACCTTGTCCCGGACGTCCTGCTTCACGCCCTTGAGCGCGGTGGCCAGGTCGTTGGCCTCCACGTCGCGCAGCACCAGCTGCAGCGAGCGGTCGTCGATGGTGACGATGTCCTCGAAGACGAACATCTGCGAGCGGATCCGCTCGGCGAGCTCCGGGTCGCTGTTGTCCAGCCACTCCAGGATGGAGCGCTCGGTCGGGCGGGGGGAGCGGTTGATGATCTCGACCAGGGTGTCCACGCCGCCGACGGTGGCCATGTCCTGGTAGGCCAGCAGGGAGCCCATCCGGCGGCCGAGCTCCTCCTCGACCATCCGGACCATCTCCGGGGCGGTGCGGTCCATCAGCGCGATCCGGTAGGCGACGTCGGCCTGCTGGTCCGGTGGGAAGCCGGAGAGGACCTCCGCCGACTGCGGGGCGGGCAGGTGGGCGAGCACGAGAGCGATGACCTGGGGGTGCTCGTCCTTCAGGAAGGTGACCAGCTGGCGCACGTCGGTGTTGCGCAGCGAGGCGAACGGCAGCTCGGTGTAGACGACGTTGAGCCGGGACAGGATGCCGTCGGCCTTCTCCTCGCCGAGGCCGGCGGCGAGCACCTCGCGGGCGAAGTCGATGCCGCCGGTGCCGACGAAGCGGCGGGCCTGCATCAGCGAGTGGAACTCGGTGAGGACGTTGTCGACGTCGCTGCCGTCCACCTTCTCCAGGCGCATGAGCTCGCTGGTGAGCTTCTCGACCTCCGAGGGGCGCAGCTGGGCGAGGATCGTGCCGGCCTCCTCCTTGGTCAGCTGGGCCAGGAAGAGCGCCGCCTTGCGGATGCCGGGCATGTCCGTGCGGGCGACGGCCGCCCCGGTCCGGACGGCCGGCGGCATGCCGGCCATCTGCTCCACGCTCGCGATGCTCACTGTCGGATCTCCCCGGTGCTCTCGAAGCGCCCGCTGGCGCCCGCTCCCGTCATCGGCAGTCCCGGGCCCCGTCGGTGTGCGACGGGGCCGGGGAGGTGGGTCACTTCGACTCGGCGAACCAGCCGCGCAGCATGGTGGCGACCTCGTCCGGGCGCTCGCTGACCATCTCCGAGATCTCGCCGCGGACCTTCTCCCGCTGTGCCGACTCCAGCCGCGCCTGGTGGTCGTCGAGCTCGGGGTCGCGGATGCTCTCGACCTGGATCCGCGCCTGCTCCAGCGCGTCCACCTCGTCGTCGAACTCCTCGTACTCCTCGCGGTTGCGGCGGGAGCGGAGCCAGACGACGAGCACCAGGAGGGCGATGCCCAGCGCGATGCCGCCGGTCTTGATCATCGACCACATGGCGGCGGTCTTCTCGGCCTCCTCCGCGGCGGCGAGGTCCGCGGCCGCCTGGTCGGCGGCCGTGGTGTCGAACGGCATCGCCGCGACGGTGATGGCGTCCCCGCGGGCGACGTCGAGACCGACGGCGTTGCCGACCAGCTGCTGGATCGCGGCCTGGTCGGCGGCGATGCCGGCGTCCATGACCACCGAGACGGTGAGCCGGTTGATCGCCCCGGGGGCACCGGCGATGGTCTCGACCGTCTTGTCCACCGCGTTGTTGCTGGTGGTCGACTCCTTCTCGTACGTCGACTCGCCCTGGCCGTTGACCGCCAGGTCCTCCGCGCCGAGCACGCCGCCGACGGCGCCGCCGGTGCCGGCGTAGTTCTCCACGGTGCGCTGCTCGGACAGCGGCGGGGTGCCCTCGTTGAACTCGTACCGCTCGGTCGTGGCGTCCCGCTTGTCCAGGTCCAGGTCGGCGCGGACCTTGACCACGGCCATGCCGGGACCGGCGACGGTGTCCAGGATCTGCTGGGCGTTGGCGGCCAGCCGCGCCTCGTAGGTCTGCTCCATCTCCGAGCGGGCGTCGCCCGCGGCGCTGGTGACCTCACCGGCGGCCGACAGCACCGACCCGTTCGAGTCGGCGACGGTGACCGCGTCGGGGGACATGCCCTGGACGCTGGAGGAGACCAGGTGGGTGACGGCCTGGATCTGCTCCCGGGACAGCTGCGTCCCGGGCTTGAGGTCCAGCAGCACCGAGGCAGTGGGGTCGCCCTGGTCGGTCGCGAAAACCTGCTCCTTGGGCAGCGCGACGTGCACCACCGCGGTCCGCACGCCGCTGATGGCCTTCAGCGTGCTGGAGAGCTCGCCCTCCAGGGCGCGCTGGTAGGAGATCTGCTGCTGGAACTCGCTGGTGGTGATGCCCTGCTCGTCCAGCAGCGCGTAGCCGGTCTCGTTCCCGGCCGGCAGGCCCTGGCCGCTCATCGCCAGCCGCAGGTCGTACACCTTGTCCTGCGCGACCATGACGGTCTGACCGCCGTCGGCCAGCTGGTAGGCCGCGCCCTGGGCGTTCAGCTCCTCCACGATCGCCGAGGCGTCGGTGGAGGACAGGTTGCTGAACAGCGGCGACATGGTGGGCGCGGTGATCCATCGGGTGAAGAAGAAGCCGCCGAAGAGCAGCCCGGTCAGCAGCAGACCGATGACGATCTTCTGGCCGAGGCTGATCGTCGTCAGCATCGAGCGGACCCGCTCCAGCGGGCCGGCGAGGGCGGCGGGCATCAGATCTGCATCCTCATGATCTCGGTGAACGCGGCCACCGCGGAGTTCTTCAGCGTCACCACGGTGTCGGTGGCGAGCCGCGCCTCAGTGCTGGCGATCATGTAGTCGTGGGCGTCCTGCAGGTCGCCGGTGGCGGCCTGCAGGGCCAGGGAGTCCGCGGTCGACTGCACGGCCTGCAGGTTGTCCACGGCACCGGTCAGGACGGCGGCGAACCCGCCGGCCCCGTTGGTCGACGGGACGGCGGCGGCCGAGGCGATGCCGGCGGTACCGGTCAGCTCCTGGACACCGGTGGCCGCGGCGGTGGGCATGCCGAAGGAGATCGGTCCGATGGGGGAGGTCACGGTCAGCCCTTCCCGAGCTGCAGGGCCTGCTGGTAGGCCGAGGTGGCGCGTTCGATGGTGGCCAGGTTGGCCTGGTAGCCGCGCTGGGCCATCAGCAGCTGGGTCATCTGCTCGCCCAGGTCGATGTCGGGGTAGCGGACGTAGCCCTCGCCGTCGGCCAGCGGGTTGTCCGGCTCGTGGACCATCCGGCCCTCGGCACTGCCGAGTTCGGTCCGGGCCACCCGCACGCCGCCCACGCCGGAGCCGTACTGCACGGCCTCGGCGACGATCATGCGTTCCTGGAAGGCGTCCTCGCCGGCCGGGCGGACGGTGTTGATGTTGGCCATGTTGTCCGCGACGGCGTCCATCCACTTGCGGTGGACGAACAGCGACGAACCGCCGATGCGCAGGGTGTCGAAGACGCTCACTTGTCCTCCTCGCTGGCGCTCGTCGGCCGCGTTCGCGGGGCTGCTGTGCTCATGGATGAGCTCGCGAGCTCGCTCATCACTGCGTCCGCAGGGCCGAGCGCAGCAGCGCGTACTTGCCGTCGAGGGCGTTGATCGCGAGCTGGTAGCGCAGGCCGGTCTCCTGGGCGATCACCGTCTCGGTGTCCAGGTTGACGTTGTTGCCGTCCATCCGGGTCGGGTCCATCGACCGGGTCACGGAGCCCTGCCCGACCCGGGCGGCCTCCCCGTTGGCGATCTCGGTGCGCAGGGTGGACTCGAAGTCCACCCGGCCGGCGAGGTAGCCCGGCGTCTGGAGGTTGGCGATGTTGTCGGCGGTCACGCGCTGGCGCTGCTGCAGGCCGGTGAGCGAGGCGTGCAGCGCCGTCATGGTCGAGTCGGTGATCACCGGACGCCCAGCGTGGAGCGACGGAGCACGAGATACCTCCGGGTACGGCGGGTCGCGCGGGCAGGGGCTCCTGCGCGCGTGAGGGGGTCGCCGATCCGTGGCGGGATGGTGCATTCCGTGCACCAGGGTCATCGGCAGCCGCGGCGGCCGACATGACCACGTGCACTCGATCGTGCACCGTCAGTCACACAATGCACGCGTCCCCCGGGGCAGAAATGGCCATTTCTGCCCCGGGGGACGGGGGAGGTGCGTGGGGTGGTGGAGGTCAGAGGGCCCGGTCGATGAAGGAGGCGACCGGGCGTGACGGTGCATAGCTCATCCGGGCGGCGACGTCGCGCTGCTTCTGCGACTGGGTGATCCGCTCGACGAGGGCCTCGGCCACGGCCAGCTGGTGCTGCAGGAGCCGGGCGGCGCGCTCGCGCAGGTCGTCGGGGAGCGGGCCCAGGTTGCTCGGCGGGATCCAGTCCGTGGACCGCCGCCCCCAGGCCGCGATCTCCTCGGCCCGGTCCCGGGCGAGGGTCTCCTCGGCGTCGTGCACGTCGCCTTCCAGCGCGTCCAGCACCGCCGGCCAGTTGCGGGCCTCGTCCACCAGCGCCGGGAAGTCGCCGACCCGGTTGCGGGCGGGGGCGTCCCCCGCCCGGTCGCCGATCATGCGGGTGCGGACGCGAGGGAGGCCGCGGCCTCCCGCCAGGCGTCCCGCAGCGGCTCGACGACCTTGCGGCAGTCCCCGACGCGGCGCAGGTCGCCCTTGACGGCGGCCTGGCCGAGCTCGGCGATCAGCCAGTTGTACAGCGCGGCCAGCCGGGGCGCACCTTCCCAGGCGTCGACCTGCAGGCTCTCCAGCAGGCCGAAGACGACGTCCTGGGCGTGCTGCAACTGCTCCTGGGCCGCCTGCCGGTCGCCGTTCTCCAGGGCG
This sequence comes from Modestobacter sp. SYSU DS0511, assembly GCF_054050755.1. Lineage (NCBI taxonomy): Bacteria > Bacillati > Actinomycetota > Actinomycetes > Geodermatophilales > Geodermatophilaceae > Modestobacter > Modestobacter sp. SYSU DS0511. The sequence continues at coordinate 112,390 of NZ_JBJGZY010000005.1, read as the reverse complement.
GTCTGGCCGCGCTCGAGGTCCAGGGCCAGCCGGTCGTAGAGCATGACCAGCAGCCGCTGCGGTGAGGCGGTGGTGACCGTGTCGCCCAGGTAGCGGGCGCGGAGGGAAGCGGTGCTCATCGGGAAGATGCTCCAGGGCGTTCGCGGTTCGGCGGGGTCAGGAGTTGGACTTGGACCAGGAGGGCAGCCCGGCGATCTGCGAGGTCAGCCAGGACGCCTGGTTCTGCATCGTGCTCAGCGCGGTCTCCATCGCGGTGAACTGCCGGGTCAGCGTGGTCCGGCGCATCTCCAGCCGGACGTCCCAGGCGGCGATCCGGTCCTGTAGGTCCCGGGCGAGGTCGTCCCCGCTCTTGGCGAGCAGGACCAGCGACCCGGTCGTGCTGTCGCTGGCGCCCTTGGCCAGCGCCTCCAGCTGCGCGGCGAGGCCGACGGGCGAGGTGACGTCGTCGGCGTTGCCGCTGATCCCGTCGGTCCCGGCGCTGACGATCCGCTTCTCGGTGAGCAACGCCTGCGCCGCGGCCGGGTCGCTGGCCAGCGCCGACGTGAAGACGGCCTTGTCGAAGGTGAGCTGGCCGTCGCGGGTCAGCTGGATGCCGACCGTGGAGGCCGACTTCCCGCCGACGGCGCCGGACACGATGCCGAGGATCTGGGTCGACAGGCCGCGCAGCGTGCTGTCGCCCTTGAGGATCGCCGAGCTGCTCTTCGCGTCCGTGTAGGAGGACACCGCCGAGAGCAGCGAGTTGGCCGCGTCGACGAGGCTCTGCACCTTGGCGGCCGTCGCGTCCGGGTCCTTGGCGACCGTCACGGTGGCCGCGGCGTCCTTCTTGCTGACGGTGAACGTGCTCCCGGGGAGCACGTCGGTGAAGGTGTTCGTCGACGAGGTGACGTCGTAGCCCGCGGTCGCGTCCCCGATCCGCAGCTTCGCGTCGGTTCCGGTGGCGAGGGTCGTGACGGCGACGTCGCCGGTCACGGTGAAGGTCCCCGCGGTGCCGGAGGTCTTGGACGCGAGCTGGAGCCGGACGCCGTCGCCGGTGTTGACCGCCACCGCGGTGACCCCGGCGGCGGAGGCGTTGATTGCCTTGACGGCGTCGTTGACGGTCTGGCCGGCGGTCAGCGTGACGTCGACCCCGGCGATGGTGAGGGTGGTCGGGCCGGTCGCGTTCAACGCGGTGTCGGCCGTGGCCCAGCTCCCGGTGCTGTAGACGGCGTGGGTGGCCGCCAGGCTCGTGACGGTGAAGCTCAGCGACCCGGTGGCCGCGCCGGCGGAGGCGGAGGCGGTCACGGAGGTGTCCGAGCTGCTCGCCTTGGTCGTGGTCCAGGCGGTGTCCGCGGTGAGCGCGGCCGCGGCGGTGCGCAGGGCGTCAAACCGGGTGTTGACCGCGCGGTAGGCGGCGGCATCGGACTGGGTGGCGGACAGCTGCTGCTTCAGCAGCGTCTGCGGGTTGGCCTCCACCTGCATCAGCTGGGAGATCATGGTGCTGTAGTCGATGCCCGAGATGAGGCCCGTGCTCACGCTCATGCCTGCCATGCCGGTGCCTCCGTCGTTCGGGGATCAGGGGGTGGAGCACCAGTGAGGGGGGAGGCCCGAGGGCCTCCCCCCTCACCGGGTGTTCAGGTGGTGCGGGTGGATCAGCCCAGCAGCTTCAGGATGCCCTGGGGCGCCTGGTTGGCCTGGGCCAGCATCGCGGTGCCGGCCTGGGTCAGGATCTGGGTGCGGGTGAAGTTGGTCATCTCCTGAGCCATGTCCGTGTCACGGATCCGGCTCTCCGACGCCGACAGGTTCTCGACGGCGACGTTGAGGTTGTTGACCGTGTGCTCGAACCGGTTCTGGATGGCACCCAGGTCGGCGCGAGTGGTGGAGACGGTCTTGATGGCGTCGTCGATCATGCCGATCGCCACGGAGGCGCCCGAGGCGGCGGTGAAGGACACCGTCTTGTCGGCCAGCTGCTGGGCGGTCGGGGTGGCGCCCGGGTCCTCACCGGTGAAGGTGACGCCGGTGCCGCTGTCGGCCACGTCCACCGCGCCGGTGCCGAAGGTGGCGTCGGCGGCGGCCTGCAGCCGGGCCAGGGACTGGGCCGCGGTCTCGGTGGAGTCGTACTTGACCGAGGCCAGGTCCAGGCTCTTGCCGCCGTAGGAGATCGAGCCGTTGAGGGCGTCGAAGTCCGCGGTGGTGAGCGCAGCGGCGGCGGTGAGGGTGGCCACCGAGGCGGTGTTGGCCGCCGCGGCCGTCGTGGTCGAGCCCGCGGTGCCGCCGGTGCTGGCAGCCGAGACGTCGACGCCGTCGACGCCCAGGCCCTGGGCGCCCATGTTGGTGCCGATGCTGACGCCGATGGTCTCGCCGGCGTTGGCACCCACCTGGAAGGTGGTGTTGTACTTGCCGTCGAGCAGCTGCTTGCCGTTGAAGTTCGTCGTGGACGCGATGCGGTCGAGCTCGGACTTGAGCTGGCCGATCTCGGACTGGATGTTCTTCTTGGCGTCGTCGTTCAGGGACCCCTCGTTGGAGGCCTGGACCGACAGGTCACGCATGCGCTGCAGGATCTTGTGCGTCTCGGTGAGCGCACCTTCAGCGGTCTGCACGACCGAGATGCCGTCCTGGGTGTTGCGGACGGCGACCTTGAGGCCACCGATCTGCGAGCGGAGGCCCTCGGAGATGGCCAGCCCCGCAGCGTCGTCGGCGGCGCGGTTGATGCGGAAGCCGGAGGAGAGCTTCTCCAGCGACTTGCTCATCTGGCTGTCGGTGACCGACAGGTTGCGGTACGAGTTCATCGCCGCGATGTTGTTGTTGACGCTCAGACCCATGGTGTTCCTCCGTGGACGTGGGTTTCAGGATCCCGCTGCATCCGTGCTGCGGGGTGTTGCAGTGCCAGGATCGGCGGGCGCAGGGCCGGTCTTGACCTGAAACGGGAACGAACTTCCGGAGGACCGGGGCGGGTCCGTCGTGCTGCCGGGGTCCGGGCAGCAGTGAGGGGGAGGCCGGGGCCTCCCCCTCACCGGGTGCTGCTCAGGGAGTGCGGGTGGGTCAGCCCAGCAGGCGCAGGATGTTCTGCGGCGCCTGGTTGGCCTGGGCCAGCATCGCGGTGCCGGCCTGGGTCAGGATCTGGGCGCGGGTGAAGTTGGTCATCTCCGAGGCCATGTCCGTGTCGCGGATCCGGCTCTCCGACGCGGTCAGGTTCTCGACGGCGACGTTGAGGTTGTTGACCGTGTGCTCGAACCGGTTCTGGATGGCACCCAGGTCGGCGCGAGTGGTGGAGACGGTCTTGATGGCCTCGTCGATCTGGCCGATCGCCACGGAGGCGCCCGAGGCGGCGGTGAAGGACACCGTCTTGTCGGCCAGCTGCTGGGCGGTCGGGGTGGCGCCCGGGTCCTCACCGGTGAAGGTGAGGCCGGTGCCGCTGTCGGCCACGTCCACCGCGCCGGTGCCGAAGGTGGCGTCGGCGGCGGCCTGCAGCCGGGCCAGGGACTGGGCCGCGGTCTCGGTGGAGTCGTACTTGACCGAGGCCAGGTCCAGGCTCTTGCCGTTGTAGGAGATCGAGCCGTTGAGGGCGTCGAAGTCCGCGGTGGTCAGCGCGGCGGCGGCCGTGACGGTGGCGATCGACGCCTGGTTGGCCGCGGCGGCCTGCGTCGTGGAACCCGCGCTGCCACCGGCACCGTCGGCCAGCGAGACGTCGACACCGGCGACGCCCAGACCCTCGGCGCCCATGGCGGTGCCGATGCCGACGGCGATGGTCTCGCCGGCGTTGGCACCCACCTGGAAGGTGGTGTTGTACTTGCCGTCCAGCAGGGCCTTGCCGTTGAAGTTGGTCGTGGACGCGATGCGGTCGAGCTCGCTCTTGAGCTGGCCCACCTCGGACTGGATGTTCTTCTTGGCGTCCTCGTTGAGCGAACCGGAGTTCGACGCCTGGACCGACAGGTCACGCATGCGCTGCAGGATCTTGTGCGTCTCGGTGAGCGCACCTTCAGCGGTCTGCACGACCGAGATGCCGTCCTGGGTGTTGCGGACGGCGACCTTCACGCCACCGATCTGCGAGCGCAGGCCCTCGGAGATGGCCAGGCCCGCGGCGTCGTCGGCGGCGCGGTTGATGCGGAAGCCGGAGGAGAGCTTCTCCAGCGACTTGCTCATCTGGCTGTCGGTGACCGACAGGTTGCGGTACGAGTTCAGCGCCGCGATGTTGTTGTTCACGGTCAGACCCATGAGGGACTCCTCCTTGACGGGGTGGCCGCGGCATCCGTGCCGCGGTCGTTGCTCCCCTGTCAACGGACCGGTCCGGCCGCTCCTTGAGGCCCGGCCGGCGGTGTCCCCCCAACGGGTGGGTGACCGCTCCGTTCAGCTCAGCAGCTGCAGCACCCCGCGGGCGCTCTGGTTGGCCTGGGCGAGCATCGCGGTGCCGGCCTGGGTGAGGATCGACGTCCGGCTCAGGGCGGACGTCTCCGCGGCCAGGTCGGCGTCGCGGATGCGGCTCTCCGATGCCGCGGTGTTGTCGATCGCCGCCCCGAGCTTGGCGATGTTGTGCTCGAACCGGTTCTGCACCGCCCCCAGCCCGGCGCGAATGGTCGACACCTGACCGATCGCCGCGTCGATCACCGCGATCGCGTCCGGTGCGCCCCCGGCCGTCACGGCCACCCCGGACACCCCCAGGCCGGCGGCGGACACGGAGGTGCCGAAGTCCACGGAGATCGTGTGACCCACGTCGGCGCCGACCTGGAACACCGTGCGGTAGCTGCCGTCCAGCAGCTTCTTGCCGTTGAAGGAGGTCGTGCCGGCGATCCGGTCGAGCTCGGCGGTCAGCTGCCCGATCTCGGTCTGGACGTTCGCCCGGGCCGCGTCGTCCACGGCCCCGGCGTTCGCCGCCTGGACGGCGAGGTCCCGCATCCGGTGCAGGATCGACTGGCTCTCGGTGAGCGCCCCCTCGGCGGTCCGCAGCACCGAGATGCCGTCCTGGGTGTTCCGCAGTGCGACCTTGAGGCCGCCGATCTGGGTGCGCAGGCCCTCGGAGATCCCCAGGCTGGCGGCGTCGTCGGCGGCTCGGTTGATCCGCTGGCCGGAGGACAGCCGCTCCACGGAGGTGACCAGTTGCCGGTCGGCGACGGACAGGGCGCGGTGGGCGTTCAGCCCGGGGATGTTGCTGTTGACGACGAGGCTCAAGGGACCCTCCGGGGACCGAGCGCGGCGAGGAGGCCCACCGCAGGGTGCGGTGGGCCTCCTCTCCTACGGTCCGCCCGGTCCGGTGTTGACCCGAAACGGGTGAGGTCCTCGGTGCGGCTGTGACTCGGCCGCTCGGGGTCAGGCGGGCTGGGCGGTGGGCTCGCGCTCGGGCGCCTGCCATCCGTACCGCTGGCGCACCCGGGCGGCGGGTGTCGGCACCGGTGCGTGGGCCGGTGGGGCGTCCGGCGCAGGCACCCGGGCCGGGCTCGCCGGGGGAGCGGTGGGCCGCGGTGCGGGGACCGGTGGCCGGACCACGTTCCGCCCCGCAGCCTGGGCGGCGGCGACGCGGTCGACGTAGGCGCGCTGCTGGTTGCGGGCGCGCACCCCGCCGTCGGCCGGTACGGGGGTGTCGTCCCAGATCTCGCTCATCGCCGCGTGCAGCAGGGTCAGCGCGCGGGCCCGCATCTGGGAGACCCGGGAGAGCGTCACACCCAGCGAGTCGGCGATGTCGGTCAGCGACTCGTCGCCGAAGAAGTTCCGTTCGACCACCTCGTCGAGGCGGTCGGGCAGCGCGCGGATCGCCTCGTGCAGGTGCCGGCCCCGCTCGGCGCGCAGGAGCGCCCGCTCGGGGGAGTCGCCGGCGTCGGGCAGGTCCAGGGAGGTGCCGTCGACACCGCTCTCGGCGTCGATGCTCACCATCACGGCGCGGTGCACGTCGACCTGCAGCGAGTCCAGCTCGGCGCGGCCGACACCCAGGCTGGCCGCGAGCTCCGCACGCGTCGGTGGCCGGCCCAGGCTCATGGTGAGTGCGTCCGCTGCGGCGTCGGTGCGCCGGGCGGCGGCCCGGACCGAGCGGCTGGCCCAGTCCCCGGAGCGCAGCTCGTCGAGGACGGCGCCCTGCAGCCGGGGCAGCGCGTAGGTGGCGAAGGTGGCGCCGGCCGTCGGGTCGAACCGGCGGGCCACCTCGACCAGCGCCACGCGGGCGCAGGCCTGCAGGTCCTCGCGGCTGACGTGGCTGGGCAGGGAGATGCGCGAGGCCACCGCGTTCACCGCGAAGTGCGTCAGCGGCAGATGGGTGGTCACCAGTGCGTCGACGTCGGGGTGTCGGCGTTCGCCCCCGGTGACGGGGGTGGGGCTGGCTGCGGTCACGTCGTCTCTCTCGGCGGACCGGAGCCGGTCCGGGACCGGGTGCGCACGGATTTCTGTGCGGCCGTGCTGCTCGGCTTGACCGTGCGCCGGGCCGTGCCGATGGGAGTGGCGTCGGCACGCCCCGCCCGGGCGCGCGCCGCAGACGGACACGACGACGAGGAAGGCGGCCGGCATGGACCACCAGCACCTGTCGACGTTGCTGTGGCGGGAGCACGAGCTCCTGGACCTGCTGCTGTTCAAGGCGGAGGAGAAGCAGTACCTGATCCTCACGGGGAAGAGCCGCTGGCTGCCCCGCATCGCCCACGAGATCGAGGTCGTCCTGGAGCAGCTGCGCACCCTCGAGGTGGAGCGCGCCGCGGCGACCGAGCAGATCGCCGGGCGGCTGGGTCTGGAGGCCAACCCCTCCCTGCGCCAGCTGGCCGACTCCGCGCCGGCGCCGTGGAACGACCTCTACGCCAAGCACCACGAGGCGCTGCTGACGCTCGTCACCGAGCTGCGCAGCCTCTCCGACGCGAACAAGGAGCTGATCGAGAGTGGGTTGTCGGTGATCGGCGACGCGCTGCTGTCCTCCCGCACCGGGACGCAGTCCGGGACGTACACCCAGAACGGCCGCACCGCGGGCAACGCCTACCGCTCGGTGACCCTGGACGGTGCGATGTGAGCGAGCTCGCGAGCGAACCGATGGGCACAGCAGCTCGGCGAACGCCGGCGACGAGCGCCAGCGAGGAGTCCAAGTGAGCACCTTCAGCGGGCTGAACACGGCGACGAGTGCGCTGTGGGCCCAGCAGCGCGGCCTGGACGTCACCGGTCAGAACATCGCCAACGTCAACACCGAGGGCTACAGCCGCCAGCGCGCGGAGCTGCAGTCGATCGGCGGCAACCCGGTGCCGGCGATCTGGTCGGTCAGCAAGGACGTCGGCCAGGGCGTCAACGCCGACACGGTGATCCGCATCCGGGACGCCTTCCTCGAGGCCCGCGCCCAGGCCGAGAGCGGCAAGACCGCCTCGATGACCGTGCACGACGCCACCCTGGCGCAGATCGAGCAGGCCTTCCGGGAGCCGGGGGAGACCGGCATCCAGGCCAAGCTCACCGACGTCTTCCGGGCCTGGGGCGACCTGGCGAGCAACCCGACCGAGGACGGCGCCCGGACCGCGGTGCTGCAGAAGACCGCCACCCTGGTCGCCGAGTTCCACACCACCGACGCCGCCCTGGACAAGGCCTGGACGCAGACCCGGGGCGCGCTCGACGTGCTGGCCGACGACGTCAACACCACCATCGCGCAGGTGGCGGAGCTCAACACCGCGATCAAGAAGGCCACCCAGTCCGGGTTGCCGAGCAACGAGCTGGCCGACAAGCGGGACGCCCTGGTGCTGCAGCTGTCGCAGTCGATCGGCGCGACCTCCTCGAAGGGCGACTTCGGCACCGTCGACGTCGCGGTGGGCGGGGCGACGCTCATCTCCGGGACCTCCTCCACCGGCGTGCGGGTCGTCGGCACCGCGGACCCGCTGGAGGCGACGACGACGCCCCCGCGGCTGGTGACCGACCCCGGTGGCACGACCCTGCACGCGGGCGGGACCGCCGGCGGGCAGCTCACCGCACTGCGCGACACGATCCCCGCCTACCGCGAGCGGCTGGACGGCGTCGCCCAGAAGCTGGCCGACGAGTTCAACGCGGCGCACACCACCGGTGTCGACAAGACCGGCGCCCGCGGCGGTGCCCTGTTCGACGACGGCGCGGGCGCCACGACCGGCATCACGGCCGCGACGCTGCGCCTCGCGATCACCAGCACCGACCGGCTGGCCGCAGCCGACCTGGGCACGGAGGGCACGCCGAGCACGGACAACCGCAACGCCATGGCCATCGCCAGGCTGCAGAACTCGGCGGACGGCACGGCGGTCGGCTACCGGCAGCTGATCGTGAAGCTGGGCGTGGAGGCGTCGGTGGCCACCGGCAACCTGAAGACCCAGATGGTGGTCGCCAGCCAGGTGGACGCCTCCCGGGAGTCGGTCTCCGGGGTGAACCTCGACGAGGAGATGACGAACATGCTCCGGTTCCAGCACGCCTACTCGGCGGCGGCCCGCATGATCACCGCGATCGACGAGGCGCTCGACGTGCTGATCAACCGCACCGGCCGCGTGGGGCTGTGACCCGATGAGGATCACGCACAAGGCAGTCGTCACGACCAGCCTCCAGGGGCTGAACCGGAACATGGACGCCATCCAGAAGCTGCAGCAGCAGCTGACCTCCGGCAAGGCGATCAACAAGCCCTCGGACGACCCGGCCGGCACCAACGCCGCGATCATCGCGCGGCAGGAGCTCGCGACCGCGACCCAGCACGCCCGCAACATCAGCGACGGCATGGGGTTCCTGGACGCCACCGACTCCACCCTGCAGAACATGATCGCGCAGGTGCAGAAGGTCCGGGACCTGACCGTCAAGGGGCTCAACGACGGCGCCAGCTCGGAGAGCTCCCGGGCGGCGATCGCCACGGAGGTCGCCGGCATCCGGGAGAGCCTGCTGGGCCTCGCCAACCGCACCGTGCAGAACCGGCCCATCTTCGGCGGGATCACCGCCGGGACCACCGCGTACGACGTCACCACCGGCACCTACGTCGGCAACGGGGGCGGGGAGACCCCGATCAACCGGCAGGTCTCCGATGCCGACGTCATCCGCATCGACATCACCGGGCCGGAGGCGTTCGGCGTGACCGATCCCGCGACGGGGCAACGTGACCTGTTCACGATCATCGGGGACATCGCCCGCGACGTCGGGCCGGACCCGGCGGCGCTGGAGGGCCACCTCGCCGCCCTCGACGGGGCGCTCAGGGACATGCTCAAGGTCACCGCGGACATCGGGACGCGCACCTCACGGCTGGAGACGGCCAAGCAGGTCAACACCGACCTGCAGCTGTCGCTGACCAGCCGCTCGGCCGACATCGAGAACATCGACCTGGCCAAGACGATCATGAACCTGCAGATGCAGCAGACCGGTTACGAGGCGGCGCTGTCCGCCACCGCGAAGGCGATCCAGCCCTCGTTGCTGGACTTCCTGCGCTGACAGGGGCGGGTCGGGTGCCGTACCGGCGCCCGACCTGCCGAGAAGGGAAGTGCAGGGCGCCGCGCGGCGGCGTCCCGCCCCGCACCGCGGGGCGAGCCACGGATGGCACCACACCCATGGAGGGGTCAACGACATGCTCACACTCACCCGCAGCGTCGGCGAGAGCATCCGCATCGGCGAGGACATCGAGGTCTACGTCGTCGAGGTGCGCGGCGGCACCGTGCGGCTGGGCTTCAAGGCCCCCCGCGAGGTGGCGATCCACCGCGAGGAGGTCTACCGGCAGATCGCCGAGGCCAACGCCCTGGCTGCCGAGGTGGCCGCCGATGCGCTGGGTGCTTTGGCAGCATTCGCGCCAGAGTCGGAGCAGGCGTCCAGCAAGAAGTGACAATAGGCTGGTCATATCGGACCAATAACCGCTCGGCTCGTCCGTCTCAGTAGTCACAGGGCGGCGAGTCTTGCCGTTGACGACTCGGATCGTGCGCAAGCCTTCCCCTACCGCGCCAGCTACAGGGGGAGACCAAGATGGCACTCAGCGCACGCACCATGAGCACGGTCGAGGCGGTCGACCTGCTCGCCGACAGCACTGCCGCCGAGCAGCACCGCACGGCCGGCGACGAGCACCTCGAGTGCCCGGACGCCGCCCTGTCCGACCCGGCCTGGTCCGACACCGTCGTGGTGCACGTGCAGCTGCGTCCGCGGCGCTCGGCCACCCGTCGCTGCCTCGCCGCGCTCACCGAGCTGGCCGCACGGCACGAGGCGGTCGCCTTCGCCCTGACCGGCCTGTCCGGTGACGCCCGTGCGGTGCGGGTGACGGTCGGCGTCGAGCTGGGGCCGCGCGACCAGATCGCCCGGTTCTCCACCGAGGCGCAGGCGGCCTACGCCTTCGTCGATGCGCTGTTCACCGACCTGTACGACTTCATGCCGGTCTACGTCGGTGAGCCGAGCGAGGCCGAGCGGGTCGCCGCGGCCGGCGTGCTCGGCGCCGTCGGGGGAGCGCGGACCCCCGCTCCCCGCGCGCCGATGCCCCGCATCCCCACGCCCCGCACCCCGTCCTCGGTCGCGGGTGCGGCGGTCGCCGGCTTCCGCGGCATCCCCGTCCCGGCCTGAGCCCGGTCGGCGGGCCCCGCCCGCCGCCTCGCCGCCTCGCGCCCCCGTCACCCCGCCCACCTGCACTTCCCCTCAGGAGGACCCGGTGCCCCTGCACGCCACCACCCCCGCCGACACCACCCCCGCCGACACCACCCCCGCCGACACCGCCCCCGCGGCCGACGACGACCGCGGTCGCGTCCGCGAACCGCTGGTCTTCGGCGGACTGGCCGAGGCCGAGGGGTGGGCGCTCGCGCCCATCACCCCCCGCGACCGGGTGCACTTCCGCACCGACCGGGAGCTGTCGCTGACCGACTTCCGGGCAGCCCTGCCCGCCGGCGTCGAGGTGAGCTACGACGAGGGGGAGGGCCTCTACCGGGTCGACGGCCGGCCGGGCACGGGGGAGGCGCTCGCCACCCTGGTCCGCGGCTGGTGCGCCGGGGAGGGGATCGCCACCATCGGGCTGCGCCCGGAGGCCGGCGTCCGCCGCCGCGCCCCCCGGGACCTGCCGCCGGCCTTCCTCGCCGACCTGTGCCGGCACTACTGCCGGGTCAGCCTCAAGCGCCTGCAGCGGAACATGAGCACCATCCGGCTGCACCTGCCGGACAACGACGACATCGACCAGCAGGTGGCCGAGTGGGTGCTCAAGGCGGTGTCCACCTACGACGAGACCAAGTCGGTGCCGTTCGGCGCCTACCTGGCCACCCAGCTGTCCAAGTGGGTGCACGACCTGGGCCGGAACGCCTACGGGCGCACCGCCGCGGACACCGAGAACAAGCAGCAGAAGGCGGTCGCCGCCTTCACCGCCGAGCACCAGCGCCGGCCCAGCGAGAAGGAGCTCGCCGCCTACATGGGGCAGAGCGTGGCCACCTTGCGCCGCAACTCCCAGACCGTCGCCACGCTCACCGGCCTGCGGAACCTCCAGTCGCTGGACGGCGGTGCCGACGCCGTGGAGTTCGTGCTGCCCGACGGCGCCGAGGTGCCCGACGAGATCATGGGGGAGGCGGAGCAGACGCTGCTCTCGCACGCGCTCACGGCGGCCTGCGCCCCGGATCCCACCGCGCGTCGCGACCAGCGCGCCGCCCAGCCCAACGTGCTGGGCTGGGCCACCTGGTACCTGACCACCTGGGGTGGCAAGACGAAGACGCAGCTCTCGGCGGACCTGGGCACCTCGGTGCGCAACATGAACGTGCACGCCGACCGCGCGGAGAAGGCCCTCAAGACCCGGCTGACCGAGCTCGGCGGCTGACCGCACCGACTGACCGGCGACCGCCCGGCACCCCGACCCGGGGTGGCCGGGCGGTCGGCGTTCCGGGCCCGCAGGGTCGGCGGAAAATGGCCGGCTACGGGTCCACCTGGCCGCCGACCTGCCGATATCCCTGTCGTGACCGCCCCGGACCGCTCCCGCCACCCGCGGGAGCCCCGGGGGGAGCGGCTCGTGAGCGTCCCGCCGGCCGAGGACACCCGGCAGCCCGTCCTCGTGCCGCACTGGCTCGACGCCGCGGATCGCAGCGAGGTCGAGCGGGCGGTCCAGACCGCCCTGGACGGGGCTCCGGTGCACCCCGTGGCGGCGGTCCACCTCGAGGACGTGCTCACCGAGCTGCACGTGGCGGCCGCCCGTGAGCTGGTCTGGCCGGCCTCGGTGGCGCGGGTCCGCAGCGCCACCGGCTGGGGGGACGACGTCGTCCCGGTCCGGCTCAGCGCCGTGGAGCTGGCCAGCGTGCTGTCGCTGACCGGCCTCGGCCCGGTCGCCCGGGCGGCGCTGACCGGGGGACGCAGCCGGTGACCGACTCGCCCTTCGGCTCCCCGGCCGGGCTGCTGCGCCGGCTGGTGCGCACCGAGGTGGACGTCGACGACGTCCGGGACGCCGTGGACCACCTGGCCGGGACCCACGAGCTGCCCGGGCTGCGGCTGTCGGTTGCCGACGGACCACGGGGCGCGCTGCTGGTCGTCGAGGAGGCCGGCCGGGTCAGCCGGGCGCTGCTCGACGACCTGGCCGAGCAGATGACCCGGGCGCGCATCGACAGCACCCCGCACGCCGTCCTGGCCGGGCTGCGGGCCTGGCTGGACCACCGGCCGGTGCCCGACCCGGTGGCTGCCGCGGCCGGCGTCGCCGTGCTCGACTGGGCCGAGGGCCGCGGCGAGACGCTGGGCTGGCGGGTGGTGGTCCGGCGGGCCGGCCTGCTGGTGCCCTGGCGCCCGTCCCGGAGCGCCTCGCTGCCCGACGTGCACCGCACCCGCGCCGCCGCCTGGGACCGGTCGGTCGCGGTCGAGGCGGCGCTGCGGATCGAGGGCCCGGTCGGCCTGTGGACCACCACGAGCGTCCCCGGCGCCGACTCGGCGGTCCTCGTCGACCCCGAACGGCTGCTGGGTGAGATGGCCGGGCGTGGCCTGCGGATGCACGACGTGCACGTGGTCGTGACGCCGCGGCGCCCGGTCGCGTGCGCGGAGGGCGGCGTCGCCCGCCGGCTGGTGGCCGAGGCGGCCGACCAGAGCGTCGTCCTGCCCTGGCGGCGCGTCGCCGCCCTCGGCTGGACCTGAGTACGGCTAATGAGGGTGATCTTGTCCTGCTAACCATTTAGGTTCCTCGCCGCCGTGCCGATGGGCAGGCGACGAGGGAGGTGCTGTGCCGGGAGGCCGGAAGCCGCAACTGGACCCGATGGTGTGTCCGAACCCGTTCCACGCCGGGTCGAAGGTGAAGGGGAACGGGACGTACCGCGCTGCGTCAGGACTTCGGCGGAACTACCGCTGCACCCCGAACGGGGACAAGCCGCACGACTTCGCGGTCGTCATCGCGGTCGAGGACGAGGACGCGCCGGTTCCGGCGTACCTGCCCCCGCCGCCCTGCCCGGTGCACGGGAAGGCGGCGAGGCGGGCGCGCAACGGCACCTACCAGCGGCCGGGGCAGCCGGTGCGCCGGCAGCGGTATCGCTGCTGGCCGCACACGCCCGACCCGGACTTCCCGAAGGGCTTCCACAACTACACGCCGCCGCTGCCGCGAGAGCACGTGCACACCGGCGAGAGCCACTGCCAGGAGTGCGAGGAGCGCCGCAACGTCCACCACGGCGACCAGACCGTCGCCCGCCGGCAGTCCTGGAACCTGCGCGTCGTGGCCGAAGGGCTCGAGAAGCTCGCCTCCGGCGCTGACACGTACTCGTCGGTGGGCCGGTGGGCGTGGCAGGCCACCGGCCGGTCGCGGAGCCGCCCGGCCAAGCTGTCCGCGGCCGAGCGGGAGCGGCGGGCGAAGGCGGCCGCGTGGCAGAAGGCCGTCCGCGCCGCCGAGGCCGCCGAGGAGCGTCCGCCACGCAAGCCCCGGGGGGTGTCGCTGGACCCGCTGCCGGCCGCGCCGGCGGTGCGCCGTCGCCGCCGGGACGCCGACGGCCGGGAGCTGCCGGCCCGCCGCACCCCGTCGGCGCGCAGCGCCGAGGCCCGCAACCGCTGGCACGTCGCGGCCGACTGGGTGGAGCTGTACGCCCCGGTGCTGTGGCAGCCGCTGCACGAGCGGCTGCTGGAAGCCGAGGCTGCCGAGCACGCCCGGCGCGCGGCGATGACCGACGCGGAGCGGGCCGCCGACGGCCGCCCGCAGGTGCTGCTGCTCGACGACACCCCGGTGAACAGCAAGGCCGCCTTCGACGGGCGAGCCACGCTCCGGTCCCGGCGGGAGTACTTCGTGCTCGGCGCGGCCACCCTCGACTGGCCGGCCCGCGCGACCGACGGACCGCCGCCGACGCCCGATGACCGGCACACCCGGCTGCGGCTGCTGCGCGCTTACCCGTCGAACGAGGCCACCGCCTGGCGGCTGCTGTTCGACGAGCTCGGCTTCGTGCCGGGCGAGCGGGAACCGGAGTTCATCCTGGCCGACGCCGGCACCGGGCTGCGGAAGGGCATCGACGACTACTTCCGCACGGCGGTGCTGGTGCCGTCGCTGTTCCACATCCACGAGGCGCTCACCGAGGCGCTGGTCCGGCAGACGCCGGGCGCGGTGGTGCTCACCGACCACGGCAAGGCGCTGCACCCCGATCTGGCCGCCCACCTGAGCTGGCTGACCGGCGACCGCCTCCGGCAGATGAGCGACGCCCAGTGGTCGGCCTGGTGGGACGACTTCGAGGTGCTGCTGGACCGGCTGAACCTGCCGCCGGAGAAGCTGGCCGAACGCCGCGACAGCTACGAGCCGGCAGTTGCGGCCGCGCTCCCGGCGCTGCGCGCCAACCCGGGCGTGCCGGTATCCACTGGCGGCTTCGAGACGCTGCTGCGCACCACGGTGAAGACCGTGCTCACCGGGCGGGGCCACGGCTTCGCCAACATCGAGCGGACGAACAACCTGTTCGACCTGGTGGTGAGCCGCAACCGCGGCGTGTTCGCCAAGCGCAGCACGGTCATCGGCCAGCTCCGGGCTCAGACGAAGGCGCACGACGGCTGGTCGGCCGCACCGCGTGACGTGGCTGACCCCCAGCCGCCGACCCCGGCGATGTACTCCTCGCTGCGGGACAAGGACCTGCTCGACCAGCTCGCCTCGCGGGGGGTCGCGTGAGCCTCTACCGCCCCGAGGTCGCGCTGGCCGCGCTCACCGCCGGCGTGCGGTTCGTCGTGCTGGACGTAGAGACCACGCCCTCCGACAGCGGCGACCGCATCGTGTCCGTCGGGCTCGCGCAGGTCGATGGCTACGGCAAGCCGCTCACCGGCCCCGTCGAGTGGCGGTGCAACCCCGGCGCTCGCATCGAGAACACCCGGGTCCACCGGCTCACCGACGCCGACGTTGCCGACGAGGAGCCGTTCCGCGCCCGCATCGACCAGCTGGCCGGGCTGCTGACGGCCGCCCCCGGTGAGCGGGTCGTGCTCGTCGCTCACCACGCGCCGTTCGACATCGGCGTGCTGCACCTGGAACACCAGCGAGCCGGCCGCGCGCTGCCCGGCGTCGTGGTCCTCGACACCCTGGCGTTGGCCCGCCACCTGAAGGTCGGCAGCGGTCGCTACCGGTTGCCCGACGTGCTCGCCCACTTCGGGCTGGCCGTCACCGACCACCACAACGCCCTGGCCGACGCCACCGACACCGCCCTGCTGCTCAGCCGGCTCCTGCACTCCGCCGCCCGCGACGGGCACACCGACATCGCTGCTCTGCTCGCCGCCGCCCAGCCGACCCGGATCCGCGCCGGCGACTACCCAGCGCGGCCGGCCGCCCGCACCACCCGCGCCGCCGCCGGTTCGCCATTCACCTTCATCGACCGGCCGACCAGCCACCACGCCACGCACAAGAAGCTGCCGACGAACCCCACCGACGAGGACCTCGACACCTGGCTGGCCGGCCTGCGCGAGTGCGTCCGGCTGCGCTGCCCACTGCTGACCGACAAGGCCATTGGGCTCGCGCCCGCCGGGCGTGGGCGGGTCATCGACGCCCTGCTCGATGACCTCACCGGGCACGTCAGCGCCGGCCGCGCCGTGGACGCCAACACCACCCTCGGCGCACTGGCCGTCCTCGTTGCCAGGCACCTGCGGGCTGCCGACGCCGCCGCCTTCCACGACCGATGGGCTGGCGTCCTCGGTGGGTCCGCACGGTGCTTCGGCGAGGTCACGCCGTTCGACGCGTGCCCCGAGTGCCGCGCCGACCGCGCCTGTCCCGCAGACACCTGGCCACACGCCATCGCCGTCGCCCTCACCGGCGCACAGCGCAACCTGAACTGGAAGACGGCGCGTCCGTGGCTCGGCTCTTCCGGCCGCGTGGTCCAGCACGCCACCGCTCGCCCGGCGGTCGCGGCGCACGCCGCCTGGCTCGTCGTGAGCAACATCAGCGACAGCCGCCCGCACGACGCCGACCAGCTCGCCGGCCTCGCCGCGCAGCTCAGCCTGGTCGAACCCCGCCTCCTGCACCGCCAGGCCCGCGCGGTGGCGGACACGGGCGACCTCGCAGTCGCCATCAGCCTGCTGACCGCTGGCCTCGCCGCGCACGGCGGCAGCAGCGACCGGGCCTGGTCCGACCTCGCCGCCTACCGAGACGCGCTCACCGCCCGGCAAGCCGCCGCCCAGCGGATCCGCCCGGAACGGCCCCACCGTCGCGGGCACACCGCACCGGCCACCCGTCCCGCTCGTCGCCGGTTCACGGCATCGCCGCTGCGTTGACCGGCCCACCGGCCAGCGTTGGGCAGCCAGCGGAAGCCATCCTTTGCAGCGCTACGCAGCTGCCCAGACTGCGTTCAGCACAACGGTTCCGAGCACGAGCACGGCGTTGACGCCCAGGGTGACCAGGTAGGCGCGGACCCGCAGGTGCGACGTCACCGTGTCCGGCCGCCACGTCGGCATCGCGCCCGTCTCCGGAAGGCCGCCGATAGCGGCTTCGATGCGCCGAGCCGCACGGACCGACCGGGGGTAGCGAAGAACGAACCCGAGCAGCGAGGCGCCGTAGGCAACGCTGCCGATCCGCCGACCGGAGACCACGCGCAGGCGCAGGCCCTCGTGGTGCTCGACTGCCACCAGCTCGCCGACGGGCACCCGACGCGCCACCAGCAGGTCGATCACCTCGATGAAGCCCGCGGGGTCGACGACCAGCCGACAGGTCCCGAGCAGGCAGAACACCGTGGCCATCAGGCACATCGGGGGCAGGACCTCGAGCAGGTTGCTGGCGTCGTTGGGCGGGCTGGCCAGCAGGCCCCAGCAGAAGCCGAAGACGCCGAGCAGCGCGCAAGCTGCGAAGCCGGAGATGCCTGCGTTGTAGCCGACGACGCGCCGCCGTGACGGTGGCGTGGCGGCGGCGACGTCCTCGGCCTGCGTCGTCACTGCAAGGGTCCCCCGTCCACTGGCCCGCAACACCGACGTCGGGCTGCTTCATCACCTCATCGGCACCAATGCCCGACTGCTCAAGCCGGCAGCCGCGCCCAGGCGCTCGTCGGTCACTGTGCTCGACGGCCTCGAGCTGGCAATCGTGCCGTTTCGGCGCGCCTCCCAGCCGTTCGCCAGCACGGCCCGTAGACCCGAGGCGGTCCGGGGCAGCGACCGCGAGTTAGCAGGATTTCTCACCCTCATTAGCCGTACTCAGCTGGACCTGACCGCCCCGTTCTCCCGGACGCACGAGGCTCAGGTCAGGCTGCCGTACTCCCAGTGCCAGGGCTCCGGGTTGCTGCCGTCGGCCTGAGCCCAGTCGGGGTGCACCCAGCCCCAGCGACCGGCGTTCGCCTGCATCCAGGCGGTCTGCACGGTGCCGAAGACGTTGATCCCGCCGCAGAGGTCGACCGCCAGGGCCCAGCCGTGGTTGGAGGTGCCGGGGATCGCGGTGATCCTCGGCTTGCGGTGGTGGGCGTCGACCTGCGCGCCCAGCGACCGGTAGGAGTCGGTGATGCACAGCGGGGCGCCGAAGGCGGCCTGGTACGCCGCGGACATCGCCGAGTAGGCGGCCGCCGCGTCGCAGCGCAGCCGGTGCGGGTACCCGATCGAGCAGAGCTGGTCGCGGGGGATCTCGCCGTTGGCGAAGCCACCCCAGGCGCCGCTCACCGGTGCCCGGTCACTGCCCGGCGCGGGCACCGGGGCGGTGCAGGTGGCCGGGGTGGGGGCCGCGACCGGCAGCGGCGTCGGCGTGCCGGCCGGCACGGTCACGCGGACGGCGGCGCGCAGGTCGGGCACCTCGCGCACCGCGACCTGCCAGCGGTCGGCGGAGGCGGACAGCACGCTGCGGCCGCCGACGTAGATGCCGACGTCGTCCAGCGTGGTGCCGCCGACGGTGCTGAACACCAGGTCGCCGACCTGCAGCTGCCCCTCGGCCACCGGCGTGCCCTGTGCCCACTGGCCGGCCAGGCCGACGGGCAGGCCGAAGCCGCCGTGCGCCCAGACGGCGGAGGTGAAGCCGCCGCAGTCGAACCCGTCGGGACCGCTGCGGCCGGGCAGGTACGGCCGGCCCAGCAGGGCGAAGCCGGCGCTGACCGCGGCGACGGTCTCGGCGGGCAGCACGGTGATCGTCGCGCCGGCGGCGTAGGCCAGGGCGATGCCGGGCACCGGGGCGCCGGCGGCGTCCCGGACGGCGGCCAGGCCGGTCGGCAGCGACTCGGGCGCGGCCAGCTCGGCGGCTGCCGGCGGCGTGATGCCCGCGACCGCGAGCCGGGTGAGGTAGTCCTGCCAGCCTGCCAGGGCGGCGGCGTTGTCGGCCGCCTGGGCGGGGCTGACCGGGGTGGCGGCGGAGCCGGCCCAGGTGGCGGCGGCGAGCGGGTCCAGGTCGGCGACCAGGTCCCGCACCTCGGCGAGCACCTCGGCGGCGTCCTGCCGCGCCTCGTCCGCGCGCGTCTCGGCGGCGGTGGCGTCGTCGGTGAACTCCGCGGCGTGCACGGCGGCCCGGGCGACACGGGCCACCCGGGCGTCCTGGGCGTCGGTGAGCTGCTCGGCGAGGCCCTGGGCGTGCAGCACGTCGCCGGTGGTCCCGGGGGAGTGCAGCGAGAGCTGGGCGAGCGGCCAGCGCTCCTCCGCGCTGCGCTGGTAGGCGGCCACGGCGATCTCGCCCACGGCGATCCGGTCGGCGGCGACCTCGGCCTGCGCGGCGGCGCCGGCGTCGCGGGCCTGCTGCGCCTGCGCGCCGTGGCGCGCGGCCGTCTCGGCGGCGGCCCGGTAGCGGGCCGCCGCGTCGGCGAGCGCGGTCGCGGTGACGCCGGCGCGGCCCGGGTCGGTGACCTGGCCGGCCTCGGTCGGCGGCTGGGCCACCGAGCCCATCAGCGCGACGATCGCGACGGTCGCTCCGGTGACCACGCCGAGCCGGCGCAACCACAGGCGCAGGTGCCCGGTCGAGCCGGCCGGGCGCTTCCTGGCCGGCCTGCGCCGCGTCCCGGGGCGTCCCGTGGTGCGGGGATGCCCGGTGGCGCCGTTCCGGCGCTGGGGCGAGCCGGGCCGGGGAGCGGCGGACCGGGCGGGGCTGCGGCCGGCCGGGGTGCGGGCGCCCGTCGCCGGGCGCTGGCGGGGGGCCTGGGCGCGGGTCCGTGGCGCAGCGGACTGCGCGCGCGGTGCGGGCACCGGGGGCTCCCTCGGGTCGTCGGCCGGATCAGGACACGGCTGCCGGGTGGCAGCCGTGTCCTGATCCCATCGACGTCCCCCGGGAGGGGGTGAAGGGTCCTCACGCGTTCGGGGGGTGGGTCTCACCCCTCCGGGGGGTGTCGGTCACCCGGAGGCAGAGTGAGCAGTGCTGGTCGCCGACGCAGGGAGATCCGCCGTCGGGGACCGCGCCGACGCTCACGCGGGCCGCGGTCCCCGTCACCCCGGGCACGACGAGGCCCCCGCCGTCCGGGAGGGACGACGGGGGCCACGTGGTGTTCTGGAGCGGCCTCCTCCCGGGGAGGGAGGAGGCCGTTCTCCTAGCGCTGGGCGATCTCCACGAAGGAGCGCTCGGCGGGGCCGGTGTAGACCTGCCGGGGGCGCCCGATCTTGGTGGCCGGGTCCTCGATCATCTCGCGCCACTGGGCGATCCAGCCGGGTACCCGGCCGAGCGCGAACAGCACGGTGAACATCCGGACGGGGAAGCCCATCGCCCGGTAGATCAGCCCGGTGTAGAAGTCGACGTTCGGGTAGAGCTTGCGCTCGACGAAGTAGTCGTCGGAGAGGGCGATCTCCTCGAGCTGGCGGGCCAGGTCGAGCAGCTCGTTGTTGCCGCCGAGCTTGCTCAGCACCGTGTCCGCGGTCTGCTTCACGATCGCCGCGCGCGGGTCGTAGTTCTTGTAGACCCGGTGCCCGAAGCCCATCAGCTTGACGCCGGGCTCCTTGTTCTTGACCCGCTCGACGAAGCGGGGGATGTCGCCGCCGTCGCGCTTGATCGCCTCCAGCATCTCCAGCACCGACTGGTTGGCGCCGCCGTGCAGCGGGCCGAACAGGGCGTTGATGCCGGCGGAGACGGAGGCGAACAGGTTGGCGTGGGAGGAGCCGACCAGCCGCACCGTGGAGGTGGAGCAGTTCTGCTCGTGGTCGGCGTGCAGGACGAAGAGCATGTCCAGCGCCTTGACCAGCTCCGGGTCGGCCTCGTACGGCTCGGCCGGGAAGCCGAAGGTCATCCGGAGGAAGTTCTCCACCAGGCCCAGGGAGTTGTCCGGGTAGAGCATCGGCTGACCGACGGACTTCTTGTAGGCGTAGGCCGCGATCGTGGGCAGCTTGGCCAGCAGCCGGACGGTCGAGAGCTCGACCTGCTCGGGGTTGAACGGGTCGAGCGAGTCCTGGTAGAAGGTCGACAGCGCGCTGACCGCCGAGGAGAGCACCGGCATCGGGTGCGCGTCGCGCGGGAAGCCGTTGAAGAACTGCTTGAGGTCCTCGTGCAGCAGGGTGTGCCGGCGGATCCGCTGGTCGAACGCCTCCAGCTGGTCGGCGGTGGGCAGCTCGCCGTAGATCAGCAGGTACGACACCTCGAGGAAGCTGGCCTGCCCGGCCAGCTGGTCGATCGGGTAGCCGCGGTACCGCAGGATCCCGGCGTCACCGTCGATGTAGGTGATCTCCGAGGTGCAGGACGCGGTGTTCACGAAGCCGATGTCCAGGGCGACCCTGCCGGTCGTGGACAGCAGCTTGCTGGTGTCGATGCCAGGGGCGCCTTCCGTCGCGGGGATCTCCCGCAGGGGGAGTTCGCCGCCGGGGAAGCGCAGGGCCACGTCGTCGGTGCTCGCTGTCTCGCTCATCAGTTCTGGACGCTACTGCCCCACGCCCCCGGATGGCGTGCCAGGGGGCAGGATTCCTGCTCTTTGCACGCCATCCGGCCCCTCTGCAGAAGCCCGCCGCGAGCGGTGGGGGGCAGAGGGGTCCTCTCTCAGGGGTGGGTCATGGAGAGGACGTCGAGGGCGGCGTCCAGCTGCTCCTCGGTGAGCTTGCCCTGCTCCACGTAGCCGCGCTCCACGACGACCTGGCGGATCGTCTTCTGCTCGGCCAGCGACTGCTTGGCGACCTTGGCCGCCTCCTCGTAACCGATGTACTTGTTCAGCGGGGTGACGATCGACGGCGAGGACTCCGCGTACTCGCGGCACTGCTCGACGTTGGCCACGATGCCGTCGACGCAGCGGTCGGCGAGCAGCCGGCTGACGTTGGCCAGCAGCCGGATCGACTCCAGCACGTTGTGCGCCATCAGCGGCAGCGTCACGTTCAGCTCGAAGACGCCGGTGGTGCCGGCGTAGGTGACCGCCGCGTCGTTGCCGATCACCTGCGCGCCCACCTGGATGACGGCCTCGGGGATCACCGGGTTGACCTTCCCCGGCATGATTGAGCTGCCCGGCTGCAGGTCCGGCAGGGCGATCTCGCCCAGCCCGGTGCGGGGGCCCGACCCCATCCACCGCAGGTCGTTGGCGATCTTGATGAGTCCGACCGCGATGGTCTTCAGCTGGCCGGAGCCCTCGACCAGGGCGTCGCGGGAGCTCTGCGCCTCGAAGTGGTCGCGCGCCTCGGACAGCGGCAGGCCCAGGTCGGCGGCGAGCTTCTCGATGATCGCCGCGGCGAACCCGGGTGGGGTGTTGATCCCGGTGCCGACGGCCGTGCCGCCCAGCGGCAGCTCGCCGATCCGGGGCAGCGAGGCCTGCAGCCGCTCGATGCCGTAACGGACGGCGGCGGCGTACCCGCCGAACTCCTGGCCCAGGGTGACCGGGGTGGCGTCCATCAGGTGCGTGCGGCCGCTCTTCACCACCTCCGCGTACTCGGTGGCCTTGCGCTCCAGCGAGGCGGCGAGGTGCTCCAGCGCCGGCACCAGGTCGACGACGATCGCCCGGGTCGCGGCGACGTGGATCGCCGAGGGGAAGACGTCGTTGGACGACTGCGAGGCGTTGACGTGGTCGTTGGGGTGCACGGGCGAGCCGAGCGCCTCGGTGGCCAGGGTGGCGATGACCTCGTTGGTGTTCATGTTGCTCGACGTGCCCGAGCCGGTCTGGAAGACGTCGATCGGGAAGTGCGCGTCCCAGGTGCCCGTGGCGACCTCGGCCGCGGCGGCGGAGATGGCGTCGGCGACGTCGGCGGGCAGGACGCCGAGCGAGGCGTTCACGGTGGCCGCGGCGCCCTTGATGGACGCCAGGGCGCCGATGAGCTCGCGCTCGATCGGGGTGCCGGAGATGGGGAAGTTCTCGACGGCGCGCTGGGTCTGGGCCCGCCACTTCGCCCAGGAGGGGACGCGGACCTCCCCCATGGAGTCGTGCTCGACGCGGTAGTCCGTCTCGGTGGCCACGGTGCGCTCCCGGTGTGGTGTGGATGGTGACTGTGCTCCGCGAGCGACCCTAGACACCCGTCGGGGAGCGGGGTCCGGGACGCCTGTGGACGACGGCTCCGCCGTGCCGTACCGGCGCCCTACGCTCCGCCGCACCCCGGACCGGTCCACCGTCGGTCCCCGACCGCAGGAGACGTGCATGTCCGAGCAGCACCCCGCGCCACCGCCTGCACCGGGACCGCCGGCGCAGCCCGCCGCCTGACCGGATGCCGGGTGGTGGCCCGGCGCTGCAGGGGCCGGCCCCGGGTGGACCGGCGCGCCCGGCCACGCTCCTGCCGCGCCCGGGGCGCGGCGCCACGGGCCGTCGCTGGGCGCGGCTGCCGTGTCCGCGGGCGTGATCGCGCTCGGCGTCGTGCTGGCCGTGGTCCTGGGCGCGCTCGTCCTGCGGTCGGGCGCCGAGGACCTGGGCCGGGGGATCGGGGAGGGGCTCGCCGACGCCTCGGCCGCCGCGATGGACGACGCGCTGTCCGGCCTCCGGGACGACCACGGCCTGGACGACTTCGGCCTGGACGACTTCGGCCTGGACGACGTGAACGCCTACGGCCTGGGATCCGCGCAGGTGGAGCGGGCCGACCCGGCGCCACCCGACGGCCTGGGCGACGACCCGGTGCTGGACGGCTTCGCCCAGCAGTGCTTCGACGGTGACCTCCAGGCTTGCGACGACCTGTACCAGGAGGCGCTGCTGGAGCCGGGGTACGGGGACCACGGGCTCACCTGCGGCGGCCGGGTCGACGAGTTCGCCGTGTACACCTGCGCCCAGCTGGACTGAGGTCTGCCCCGCTAGGGTCCGGGCATGGCCGAGGAACCAGCTGCCGAACGCCCCGCCGTGCGCGCGTCGGACGCCGACCGCGAGGCGGTGGTGACCCGGCTGCAGACCGCCCTCGGTGAGGGCCGGATCGACGTCGACGAGTTCACCCAGCGGGCCGACGCCGCCTATGCCGCGACCACCGTCGGGGAGCTCGACGGTCTGCTGGCCGACCTCCCCGCGCCGGCATCGGCCTTCCCGGCGGTGGGGGAGATCGTGGGGGAGCGGACCAACGGCTCGGTCGCCAGCGTCTTCGGGGACGTCAAGCTGACCCCGGTGGTCAGCGTGCCGGAGCGGGCCAGCACCGTGTTCGGCGACGTCCGGATCGACCTGCGTGGCCTGCGCACCGCCGCGGAGACGGTGCACCTGCAGCTGGGCACCGTCTTCGGCGACGTCGACGTGATCGTCAGCGAGGGGGTCGCCGCGGAGATCGAGGGCTGGACGGTGTTCGGCGACCGCAAGACCCAGCTGGCACCGGTGCCCCGGCTGGCCGGCACGCCGCTGGTGGTCGTCCGCGGCTGGACCGTCTTCGGTGACCTGCGGCTGCGCAGCCTGGCGCCGGGGGAGTCACCGAGCAGGTGGCGCGCCGTCCTGGACCGGCTGGCCGCCCGGCACACGCCCCCGCCGCCCGCAGCATAGGGAGCTCTGCACCCGGTCTCCGCCTGGAAACCGGGTGCGGAGCCTCCTATGCCTCGTCGTCCTGCGGCCCGGAGTCCTCGCCGAAGGGCACCGCGGAGTACTCGTTGAGCTTGGCCAGCGAGTGCAGGCTGTCGATCGAGCGGATGGTGCCCGACCGCGACCGCATGACCAGCGACTGCGTGGTGGCGCCGCCGGCGCGGTACTGCACCCCCCGCAGCAGCTCCCCGTCGGTGATGCCGGTGGCGACGAAGAAGACGTCGCCCTGCACCAGGTCGTCGATGGTCAGCACCCGGTCCAGGTCGTGCCCGGCGTCGAGCGCCTTCTGCCGCTCCTCGTCGTCGCGCGGCCAGAGCCGGCCCTGCAGCGCGCCGCCCATGCACTTGAGGGCGCAGGCGGTGATGATCCCCTCCGGGGTGCCGCCGATGCCCATCAGCAGGTCCACACCGGTGCCCTCGCGGGCGGCGGCGATCGCGCCGGCGACGTCGCCGTCGGTGATGAACTTGATCCGGGCACCGGCCTCGCGGACCTCGCTCACCAGCTGCTCGTGGCGCGGCCGGTCGAGGATGCACACGGTGACGTCGCCGACCGAGCTGTGCTTGGCCTTCGCGACCTTGCGGATGTTCTCGGCCACCGGCGCGGTGATGTCGACGACGTCGGCCGCGGCCGGACCGGTGGCGATCTTGTCCATGTAGAAGACCGCCGAGGGGTCGTACATCGCGCCGCGGTCGGCGACGGCCATCACCGCGATCGCGTTGGGCATGCCCTTGGCCATCAGCGTGGTGCCGTCGATCGGGTCGACGGCGACGTCGTAGTCGCGGCCCCAGCCGTCGCCGACGTGCTCGCCGTTGTAGAGCATCGGCGCCTCGTCCTTCTCGCCCTCGCCGATGACGACGACGCCGCGCATGTGGACGGTGCCGATCAGCGCCCGCATCGCGTCGACGGCCGCGCCGTCACCGCCGTTCTTGTCGCCACGTCCGACCCACCGGCCGGCGGCGAGCGCGGCGGCCTCGGTGACGCGCACCAGCTCCAGGGCGAGGTTGCGATCGGGGGCGGGGCGGTCGGCGCGGAGTGTCGACGGGGGCCGGGTCGGCAGCGGACCGTCGGGCAGGGGCAGGGACACGGGTCCTCCTGACGTCCGCACGGCGCTGTGCGGCGGGGTGGTGGCACGGTGCTGCGATCCTAGGGGCATGCCCGAGACCGGCCAGGCCGCCGACCAGGACCACACCCAGCGACCCGGCGAGCACCGCCCCCGGACCACCGATGACGTCGCCGCGACCGAGGCGCCGTCCGCACCCGCTGCCGCCGCGCCGTCGGCGGCCGGGGCGAGCGCACCGCCGGTCGACCGCATGCAGCGGTTCACCCCGGCGAACATGGTCCGGTCGCTGCTGCCCCTGGTGGTGATCTGCTTGGTCATCGTCGGGTTCACCGCGCTCCGCCAGAACCCGGAGGACCCGATCCGGGAGGTCGCCATCGCCGGCACGGTCGAGCGCACGGCGGCCGCCGCCGGTCACCCGCTGCCGGTGCCGCAGGGCCTGCCCGACTCGTGGCGGCCGACCAGCGTGCGCACCGACGTGCAGGCTCCGGTGACGCTGCAGATCGGCTGGTACACCCCGGGTGAGGAGTACGCCGGGTTCGTGGTGAGCGACGCCCCAGACGCCGCCGCCCTCACCGACGTGCTCGACGACGCGACGGGTGACGGCTCCACCGAGGTGGACGGGGAGACCTGGCAGCGGCTGACCAGCGCGCGCGGGGAGACGGTGCTGACCCGCACCGACGGTCCCTCGACGCTGCTGATCACCGGGTCGGCGACCGACACCGAGCTCGAGCAGCTCGCCGCCGCCGTGGAGCCCCTCGCCCCCTGAGGAAGGACCCTCCTGCCCCCCACCGCTCGCAGGCTCGCGGCAGGCCCTGCAGGAGGGCCGCTGACGTCAGTGGCTGTCTGTCGGGGTGGCGGCGGCGAGGCGCTCGCGGGCCCGGTCCAGCCAGTGCTGGCACATCTCGGCCAGCTGCTCGCCGCGCTCCCACAGCGCGAGCGACTCCTCGAGGGTCAGGCCGCCCGCCTCCAGCCGGCGGACGACGTCGGCGAGCTCCTCGCGGGCCTGCTCGTAGGTCTGGGTCGGCTCGGCGTTCTCCGGTGCGGGGCTCTCGCTCACGGGTGCCCATCCTGCCTGTCGACGCGCACCGGCAACCGGCCGCCCGCGACCCGCACCTGCAGCTGCTCGTCGTCCCCGACCTCCGCCGGGTCGCGCACCAGCGCGCCGTCGGCCCGCTGCACGACCGCATAGCCGCGCTGCAGCGTGGCGGCGGGGGACAGCGCGGTCACCCGGGCCCGGGCGTGCTCCAGGTCGCGCTCGGCGACCTCCACCCGGTGGGTGACCGTGCGGGTGGCGCGCTGCCGCAGCGCGGTGACGTCGTCGGCGCGGCCGGCCAGGAGCCGCCCCGGGTCGGCCAGCACCGGGCGGCTGCGCACCGACTCCAGCCAGCGCTCCTGCTGCTCCAGCCGGGCGCCGACCAGGTGCCGGGCGCGGGCCCGCAGCCCCTCGACCAGCCGCCGCTGCTCGCCGATCTCGGGCACCACGCGGTGCGCGGCGTCGGTGGGCGTGGCCGCCCGGACGTCGGCGGCGTGGTCGACCAGCGTGGTGTCGGTCTCGTGGCCGACGGCGGTGACCACCGGGGTGCGGCAGGCGGCGACGGCCCGCACCAGCCCCTCGTCGGAGAAGGGCAGCAGGTCCTCCACCGAGCCGCCGCCGCGGGCGATCACGATGACCTCGACGGCCGGGTCGGCGTCCAGCCGCTGCAGCCCGGCGATCACCGACTCCGCGGCCGTGGGTCCCTGCACCGCGCAGTTGTGCACCGCGAAGCGGATGGCGGGCCAGCGGCGGCGGGCGGTCACCAGGACGTCGCGCTCGGCGGCGCTGTCCCGGCCGGTGATCACCCCGACGACGGCGGGGGCGAAGGGCAGCGGCCGCTTGCGGTGGGCGTCGAACAGCCCCTCGGCGGTCAGCAGCCGGCGGATCCGCTCGATCCGGGCCAGCAGCTCCCCGAGGCCGACCGCGCGGATCTCGGTGGCCCGCAGCGAGAAGGAGCCGCGGGCCACGTAGTAGTCCGGCCGGGCGCGGACGATCACCCGGGCGCCCTCGGTCAGCTCGAGCCCGGGCCGGTCGGCGACGTCGCGGTGGCAGGTGACCGGCACCGACAGGTCGGCCGCCGGGTCGCGGAGGGTCAGGAAGACCGTCGCCGCCGCGCCGCGGCGGGACAGCTGCGCGACCTGGCCCTCGACCCACACCTCACCGAGCCGCCCGATCCACTCGGCGACCTTGCGGGCGACGGTGCGCACCGGCCACGGCGACTCGGGGGACGACGGACTGGTCACCCGACCGAGGGTGTCACGTGCCGAGTGACGTGCTGGAACGGCCTCGCCCAGAGGCTGGCCCCGAGCGAGCGAGGGGTGAGAGGGCGAGGTCCTTCATCAGCCGGGGTACCCGGGGGCAGCGGGCAGCCCGAAGAACTCCTCCAGGGTCGACACCCCGGAGCGCTGCAGCTCGGTGGCCAGCGCGGTGCCCACGTACCGCACGTGCCAGGGTTCGTACTTGAAGCCGGTCACCTCCTGCGCGCCGTCCGGGTACCGCACGACGTAGCCGAACTCCGCGCCGTGATCGGCCACCCAGCGGCCCTCCGGCGTGGTCCCGAAGCAGGTCTCGATGTCGCAGCCACCGCCGCCCACGTCCGCCGCCAGACCGGTCTGGTGTTCGCTGTGGCCGGGGCGGGCCACCCGGACCTCGGCCCGCTCCTCCCCGAACCGGCTGACCTGGGCGTCGAAGAGGCCGACCTGGTAGTCGTACGAGCGGTAGGCGCTCTGCACGCTGAGGAAGAGCCCCTGGTCCGCCGCGGCGGCGAGCATCGCGTCCATCGCCTCCGCAGCCTCGGCGCGCAGCTGGTACTGGTCGCCGACCGGGACCAGGTCGGTGGGCGCGTGGTCGATCGGGCCGAGCGGGCGGGCCTTGTTCACCACCACCCAGGGGCTGGCCGGGTCGTCGAGGGACAGCTGGGCCCGGTCGAAGGTGGGCTCGGCCGGCGTGCTCGGCGCGGGGGTGACGGCCGGCGGCGCCGTGGCCGCAGACGGCTGCGGAGCCGGGGTGCGGGCGGTGACGGTGGGCGCGGACGAGCGGACCTCCCGGACCACCAGCACAGCGCCGCCCGCCAGGACGACGACCACCAGCCCGACCAGCAGGCCGAGCAGCCCGGCCTGCCGCCGCCGCGACGTGTCGCCGTGCCTGCTGCTGTCGGTCACTGGCTTCCCCGCTCGGTGCGCCGGCGCCGCCCGCCGGACGGTGCACGATCCTGGCATCGCACGTCGCTGCGCGACGGAGGTGCCCGGTCCGGCGGGCGGCGCGGGTCAGCCGCGGTCGGCGCTCAGCTTCTCCAGCCGGTTCTGCAGCAGGGTCACGTACGGCGCCCGCGCGCGGGTGGCCCGCTCGTAGTCGAGCAGGTCGGCGACCGTCTCGGTCGGGTAGGAGCGCAGGTGGCCCCGCAGCGCGGGGATG
This sequence comes from Modestobacter sp. SYSU DS0511, assembly GCF_054050755.1. Lineage (NCBI taxonomy): Bacteria > Bacillati > Actinomycetota > Actinomycetes > Geodermatophilales > Geodermatophilaceae > Modestobacter > Modestobacter sp. SYSU DS0511. Next base: position 83,787 of record NZ_JBJGZY010000005.1, on the reverse strand, counting down.
CTGAAGGAGTCGTAGCCCTCGACGGGGGCGGACACCGCGGGCTGGCCGCCGGCGGGCACCAGCGGCTCGCTCGCCGCGCTGTCGGTCACCGGGCTGCCCGGGGTCACGCTCTCCGCCGCCTCGGGCCCACCGAGGTCGACGAGCTCCTCGGCCGCCTCCGCGAGTGCGGTGCCGTCGGGTGCGGTGCCGTCGGGTGCGGTGCCGTCGGGTGCGGTGCCGTCGGGTGCGGTGCCGTCGTCGGGTGGGGTGCCCCCGACGACGGCGTCGGCGACCACCTCGTCGGCGACGGCGTCCTCGATCGCCTGCTCGTCCTCGGCGACGTCGGCGACGGTGTCGGCGGTGAGGTCGGCCAGCACCTCGTCGGGCACGGCGTCGGGGACCTCCTCGGCGATCTCGTCGGCCACGTCGTCGGCCAGCTCGTCGACCACCGCGGTGATCGTGTCGGCGGCCGGGTCGTCGGGCAGCGCGGCGACCTCGGCCGGGGTGATCTCGTCGACGGTGGGGGCGCTGTCGTCCAGCACGGCCACGGCGACGTCGTCCGGGAGCACCTCGGCATCGGCCACCGGCAGCGCGTCGACCGCGAGGTCGTCGGCCAGCACGTCGGCGCGCTCGTCGGCGTCCGTCTCCTCCGGGAGGTCGGCGACCCGGTCGAACGCGGAGCTGCGTGGGGCCGGGGTGCCGGCCGGCGGGGGCGGTGCCGGCAGGTCGTCGTCGAAGGTGGCCATGCCCGGCTCGGCGTCGCCGCGCAGCCCGGTGAACAGCTCGTCGCCGCGGGCGACCAGCCCCGAGTACTGCTGCTGCAGCCGCAGCGACGTCTGCAGTGCCTGGCCGATCAGCCGCACGGGCAGTCCGGGCAGCGTCTCGGGCAGCTTGCGCGCCTCGTCCAGCACGGTGGCGGCCAGTCCGGCGGCCGCGCGGACCACCTCGGGGATCTCTCGAGCCATGCCCCCAGCGTGCCGCACGATGCGATCACCGGCAGCGCGACGGTGCGTCGTTCTCCCGGCCCGCCTGCACGGGCCCGGATGTGAGCTTGCGAACGTCCGGGGGGCAGGCGGCTCCTTTCACTACCATGGGGGTCATGGTTGAACCGCGCGGACGAGTCCTGCTGGCCGATCCCCGGGGCTACTGCGCCGGCGTCGACCGGGCGGTGGTGGCGGTCGAGCGGGCCCTGGAGATCCACGGGGCGCCGGTCTACGTGCGCAAGCAGATCGTCCACAACAAGCACGTGGTGGCCACGCTCGAGCGGCGGGGCGCGGTCTTCGTCGACGAGACCGACGAGGTGCCCGAGGGCTCGGTCGTCGTCTTCAGCGCGCACGGGGTCTCCCCGGCGGTGAAGACCCAGGCCGCCGAGCGGTCGCTGCGGACCATCGACGCGACCTGCCCGCTGGTGAGCAAGGTGCACATGGAGGCGAAGCGGTTCGCCAAGGACGACTACGACATCCTGCTGATCGGCCACCGCGGGCACGAGGAGGTCGAGGGCACGATGGGCGAGGCCCCGGCGAACACCCAGCTCGTCGACGGGCCCGAGGACATCGCCAACGTCCAGGTGCGCGATCCGGAGAAGGTCGTCTGGCTGTCCCAGACGACCCTGTCGGTCGACGAGACGCTGGCGACGGTCGACTCGCTGAAGACCCGCTTCCCCGGCCTGCAGAGCCCGCCCAGCGACGACATCTGCTACGCCACGCAGAACCGTCAGCAGGCGGTCAAGCAGATGGCCGCCGAGTGCGACCTGGTGCTGGTGGTCGGGTCGACGAACTCGTCGAACTCGGTGCGCCTGGTCGAGGTGGCGCTGGAGGCCGGCGCCCGCGACTCGCACCTGGTCGACTTCGCCTCGGAGATCGACGAGGCGTGGCTCGACGGCGTCGGCACCGTGGGCGTGACCAGCGGTGCCTCGGTGCCGGAGATCCTCGTCAGCGAGGTGCTCGACTGGCTGGCGGCCCGCGGTTACGCCGACGTGGAGACGGTGAAGGCGGCCGAGGAGCGGCTGGTCTTCGCGCTGCCGCACGAGCTCAAGCCGCGCCGCGCGGCTCTGGCGGTCGACACCGAGTAGCCCCCCGCGACGACGGACGGCCCGGCACCCTGGAAGGGGTGCCGGGCCGTCTGCGTTCGAGGCGGGCCGTCAGCGGCGGGTGACCAGCCGGAACAGCCAGACGGCGACGGCGGCGCAGGTGGCGATCGCCATCGCCGGGAAGCCGCGCACCAGCAGGGTGGCCAGCGTCGGCAGGGTGAACGTCGCCGAGGGGGCCAGGGCGATGTTGAGCAAGGCGACACCGATGAACACCAGCGGCGGGGAGACCAGGACGGTCATCAGGTCGCGGCGGCGGACGACGAGGGCGGCGAAGCCGCTGCTCGCCGTGAGCACCACGAGGGTGAGCGTGCCCAGGCCGATCCCGATGTAGGAGTCGGCGGCGGCCGCGGCGAGCGTGACCAGGAAGGCGCCGAAGACCGCGAGCAGACCGGGCACCCGGGGGCCGGTGGTCGACGCCGGGCCGCCGGCTGTCGTGGAGCCGCCGCGGCGGGGTCCCTCGGCCGGCGCGTTACGGCGTCGCGGGGGCACCGGACGGGAGTCCCGGGACCGGCGCGGGTCGAGGTCGGCCGGCCGGCGGGCGCCGGTGGGCTCCCACGGGTCGGTGCCGCGGGGGTCGGGGCGGCGGCGCTCGGGAGCGCGCCCGCGGTCGGGAGCCCGGCCGCGCGCGTCGCGAGGCAGCGGGTCGCGGCCACGCGGTGCGCCACCGCTGGACGCCCGCGGCGAGGGGTACGAGCGGCCTGCGGCTGCGCCGGTGTCGCTGCGTTCTGCCCGCATGGCGTCCTCCCGCCTGTCCTGGAGCCTGGCATCGACACTGACCGGAGTGATCGTGCACCTCCTCGTCGTCGGGAGGAGGTGCGCCCCTCACCGGTCGGGCCACGGTAGCGGCCCTTCCTGAGTAGACGCTGGAGCCCGGACGCAGCGGCGGGTCAGATGTGCCCGTGTCGACACCGGCGACGTGGCCGATTCTGTGGGGCCCGGCCCCAGTCGCCCCATCCCTCACCACCGTCCCGGCCGTTGCGGAACGGGGGGCGGCCACGGCCTGCCTCGTCAGCCGCTGGTGCCGTCCCGCTCGGACGTCGGACGCGCGGTCAGCTCGCTGTCGTCGGGCGGGGCCGTCGACGGGCGCGCGGTGCTCGGCGGCACGTCCGGCACCGACCGCAGCGCGCGGACGGCGGTCTCCGCCGGTGGCGGGGTGGGCACCGGGTCGGCGGCGACACCGAGCTCGTCGAAGCGGCGAGCGGCGGAGAGCACCGAGCGCTCGTAGGAACCGACCGTCTCGTTGTAGCGGGTCAGCGCCGAGCCCAGCGCCGAGCCCAGCCGGGTGAGGTGGCCGGAGAGGGTGCCCAGCCGGGCGTGCACCGTGCGGCCGACCTCGAGCACGGCGGCGGCGTCCTGGGCGAGGCGCTCCTGGCGCCAGGAGTAGGCGACGGTGCGCAGCAGGGCCAGCAGCGTGCTCGGGGTGGCGATGACGACGTCGCGGCCGAAGCCGTGCTCCAGCAGCGCCGGCTCGGCTTCCAGGGCCGTGGTGAGGAAGCCGTCGGAGGGGACGAACAGCACGGTGAACGGTGCCGCGCTGCCGAACGCGGTCGGGTACCGGCGGGCGGCGAGGACGTCGACGTGGGTGCGCAGCTGCCGCGCGTGGTCGGCGACCCGCTGGGCGCGCACCGCCGGGTCGGTGGCCTGCACCGCTTCGATGTAGCCGGTGAAGGGGACCTTGGCGTCGACGACCACCTGCCGGCCGTCGGCCAGGGTGACCACCAGGTCGGGCCGGACGGCGACGCCCTCGGCGGTGGTGGCGCCCGGCTGCTCGACGAAGTCGCAGTGCTCGAGCAGGCCGGCCACCTCGACCACCCGGCGCAGCTGGAGCTCGCCCCACCGGCCGCGCACGTGCGGGGTGCGCAGGGCGGTGACCAGCGCCGCGGTCTCCTGGCGCAGCATGGCGGAGGTCTGGCCGATGGTGCCGACCTGCTCGCGCAGCTCCCCGTGCGCGGTGGCCCGGTCGCGCTCGATGCCGGCCAGCAGCCGGTGCAGGTGGTCGAGCGACTCGTGCACCGGCTCCAGCGCGTCGGGCGCCGCGGCGGACCGGCCGCGCAGCGCCACCACGCCCAGGGTGATCGCGGTGGCGAGCAGGGCACCGAGCAGGAGCCCGAGCAGCAGGGAGGCGGCGTCCATGGTCCAGGAGCCTGCCCGACCCCACCGACAGTTCCGGGTCAGGTGCGGCCGCGCCCTGCCTGGGGGAGGGCGGCGGGGGTGTGGGCAGCCTCGTGGTCGAGGAGCCAGCGCTTCACCGGGGTGCCCCAGCGGAAGCCGCCCAGCCCGCCCCCGGTGGCCAGCACCCGGTGGCAGGGCACGAACAGCGCCGCGGCGTTCCGGGCGCAGGCCCCGGCCGCGGCGCGCACGGCCGCGGGCCGCCCGCAGCGGACGGCGAACTGGGCGTAGGTGTCCGGGTGCCCGGCGGGCACCGTGCGGAGCACGTCCCACGCCTCGGTGAGGAACGGGCCGGAGCGCTGCCGCACCGGCACCCCGTCGATCGCGGCCACCTCGCCCGCGGCGAACGCCTCGACGGCGTCGAGCACGGGCAGCCGGCCGGCGCGCTCGACCGAGTCGGGCCGCAGCGTCGGGTGCACCACCGGGAGCAGGTCGCCGACGTCGGCGGTCCAGCCGCTGGCGAGCACCACCTCGTCGTCGACCAGCACGGTGAACGGGCCGGGCGGGGTGTTCGTGGTGGCGTACCGGGCAGGGGGCGTCCGGGCAGTGGTCATGTGGCGCTCCGTTCGGGGAGGGGGCCGCGGGTGAACAGGGACGGGACGGCGAGCGCCCACAGGTGCATCACGGCGTAGGAACGCCACGGTCGCCAGCGGGTGGCGGCGTCGGCGTCGGAGCTGCCGAGCGCGCCGACGCTGCGGCGCAGCGCGAGGTCGCCGGGGAGCCAGACGTCGGGGTCGGCCAGCCCACGCAGGCCGACCAGGGCGGCGGTCCACGGGCCGATGCCGGGCAGGGCGAGCAGCGCGCGTTCGGCCTCGCCGCGGTCGACGCCGGGTCCGAGGGCCACCGTGCCGTCGGCGAGCGCGGTGGCCAGCGTGGTCACCGTCCGCCGGCGCGCGCCGGTCAGGCCGACGGCGGAGAGGTCGGCGCCGGCCAGGTCCTCCGCCGAGGGGAACGCGTGCGTCAGCGTGCCGACCGGCTCGGCGAGGGGCCGCCCGGCCGCGGTGACCAGCCGGGCGGTCAGCGTCCGGGCGCCGGCCACCGACACCTGCTGGCCCAGCACCGCCCGCACCGCGAGCTCCGCGGCGTCCGGGGAGGCCGGCACCCGCCGTCCGGGCGCGGTGGCCACCAGCGGGGCGAGCGCCGGGTCCGTTCCGAGCAGCTCGTCCACCGCCGCCGGGTCGGCGTCGAGGTCGAGCAGCCGGCGGCAGCGGGACACCGCCGCGCCCAGGTCGCGGAGGTCGGTGAGCCGCAGCTGCGCGGTGACCGCCGGGCCGCCGTCCGGGGCGGGGGTGAGCCTGACGACGGCCGGGCCGTGCGGCAGCGCGAGCACCCGGGAGAACGTCGTGCCGTCCCACTCCTCCAAGCCCGGGGTGGCGTGCGCGCCGAGGAAGAGCAGCACCTCGTCGGCGGCGAACGGCGCCCGCGCGGCCAGCCGCAGGGTGAGCCGGCCATCGGGCAGGGCGGGGCGGGTGGCGGCACGGCCGCCCCCGTCGCCGCGCGGGGTGGCCGGTCGCAGCGCGGTGGGCGTGGTGGCGAAGATCGACCGGACGGTGTCGTTGAACTGCCGGATGCTGGCGAAGCCGGCGGCGAACGCGACGTCGGCCATCGGCAGCGTGGTGGTCTCGATGAGCACCCGCGCCGTCTGCGCCCGCTGCGCGCGGGCCAGCGCCAGCGCGCCCACGCCGAGCTCGGCGGTGAGCAGCCGGTGCAGTTGCCGCTCGGAGTACCCCAGCCGCGCGGCCAACCCGCCGACCCCGGCGCGCTCCACCTCGCCGTCGGCGATCAGCCGCATCGCCCTGGCGACGACGTCGGCGCGCACGTCCCACGCCGGGGAGCCCGGGACGGCGTCGGGCCGGCAGCGCCGGCAGGCGCGGAAGCCCGCTGCCTGGGCGCCGGCGGCGGTGGTGTGGAAGGAGACGTTGCGCCGCAGCGGGGTGCGCGCCGGGCAGGAGGGGCGGCAGTAGATGCCGGTGCTGCGCACCGCGGTGACGAACCAGCCGTCGAAGCGGGCGTCCCGGCTGGCGACCGCGCGGTAGCAGCGTTCGGCGTCCAGCAGCTCGGTCACGACGTCGAGCATGGCACCGCCCCGAGGCGGCCACTGGCGGGTATCGGACACAGCGGTGGGCGGCTGCCGTCCACCGATCGGTGGACGGCGGACCCACGGCTCGACGGTTCCCGGCATCCGCCCACCGCGGACAGGCTCGGGCCATGACGACGACAGAGGCGGCACCGCTCGCGGCGACGACCACCGGAGGGCCGCCGGCGATCAGCGTGCGCGGCCTGGGGAAGCGCTACGGCGGCCGGGCGGTGCTCGAGGGGCTGGACCTGGAGGTGCACCGGGGGGAGTGCTTCGCCCTGCTGGGGCCCAACGGTGCCGGCAAGACCACGACGATCGAGATCCTGGAAGGCGTGCGAGGCCGGGACGCCGGCCAGGTCACCGTCCTCGGCGTGGACCCGGCCACCGCCGGCCGCACCTGGCGCGCCCGGATCGGGGTGGTCAGCCAGGGTGAGGGCGCCGCGCAGGCGCTGACCGTGCGCGAGGCGCTGGACCACTTCGCCACCTACCACGCCACTCCGCGACCCACGGGCGAGCTGCTGACCGCGGTCGGGCTCACCGAGCAGGCCGGCACCCGCGTGGGCCGGCTCTCCGGTGGGCAGCGCCGCCGGCTGGCGGTGGCGCTGGGGGTGCAGGGCCGGCCGGAGCTGGTCTTCCTCGACGAGCCGACCACCGGGATGGACCCGGTGGCCCGGCGGCAGTTCTGGGAGCTGGTCCGCGGCCTGCGCGCCGGCGGGACGACGGTGCTGCTGACGACCCACTACCTGGACGAGGCGGCCGAGCTGGCCGACCGGGTCGGGGTGGTCAGCGGCGGGCACCTGGTCGAGGTCGCGCCGCCCGACGAGCTCGGGTCGGCGCTGCGCCGCCGGGCCACCGTCCGCTGGACCGAGAGCGGCGTGCGCCGCGAGGTGCGCACCGAGAGCCCGGCCGCCGTACTGCGCGATCTGCTCGCCGCGCACCCCACCGGCGAGGTGCCCGACCTGTCCGTCACCCGGCCCGGCTTGGAGGACGTCTACCTCACCCTCGTCGGCGCCGCCCCCACCGGGACCACCGACCTGCAGGGAGAGACCCGATGACCGCCGTCCTGGCGCCCTCCACCACCCGGCCGGTCCCGCCGTCCGCCGCGCGGATCGCGCTGGCCCGCACCCGGCTGGAGCTGCGGCTGTTCGCGCGGGAGCGCCAGCAGGTGGTGTTCTCCTTCGCCTACCCGATCGTGATGATGGTGGTCTTCGGCTCGGTGCTGGGCGGCGACGTGCTGCCCGGCGGCGTCCCCTTCCCGCAGTACTTCCTGGCCGGGATCGCCGCCACCGGCATCATGCTCAGCAGCTTCCAGTCGATCGCCACCTCGATCGCCGCGGAACGGGAGGCCGGTCAGCTGGAACGGCTGCAGGTGCTGGGCACCCCGCCGGTCGCCTACTTCACCGGCAAGGCCGGGCTCGTGCTGGTGACGACGGCGGTGCAGCTGGCCCTGCTGCTGCCGGTGGCGCACTGGGGCTACGACGTCCCCCTGCCGGCGGGTGCCGGGGACTGGGCGACGTTCGGCTGGGTCGCCCTGCTCGGGTCCCTGGCCGGCACGGTGCTCGGCATCGCCGTGGCCGCGCTGCCCGGCAGCGCCCAGTCGCTGACCACCGGGGTGACGGCGTTCGCGGTGGTGCTGCAGTTCTTCAGCGGGGTGTTCTTCGCCTTCCCCGGGCTGCCGGGCTGGATGCAGCAGGTGGCGGCGGTCTTCCCGCTGAAGTGGCTCACCCAGGGCATGCGCTCGGCGTTCCTGCCCGACCAGGCGGCGGCGTTCGAGGTGGCGGGGGGATGGGAGCACGGCAGGACTGCCCTGGTGCTGGTCGCGTGGGTGATCATCGGTGTCGTGGTGTGCACCCGGACCTTCCGCTGGCGCTCGGCCGATCGATGAGACAGGCCGACGGGTGAACCTGGCCGCCCGGCTCCGCGCCGCCGTCGTCCCCGCCCGGGGTGGGGACGACGGCGGCGCACCGCTGTCCGACCGCAGCTGGCGGGCCACGGTGGTCGGCCTGCACGTGGTCTTCGTGGTGATGCTCGGCGTCGCGGTGCTGGCCACCTTCGTCGTCCGGGTGGAGGGTTCGCGGGCGGTCACCCTGGGCGCTCTCGCGGTGCTGGTGGTCGCCTACCTCGTGCTCGGCGCCCCCGCCATCGGCGAGGACCACCCGCGGCGGGCGGTCGGGTACCTCACGGTTCTGGTGGGGGTCTTCGCCGTGCTCGGCTGGCATGCCCCGGAGCTGCTGTTCCTGCTCTTCCTCGCCTACTCGCAGGTCTGGTTCCTGGTCGAGTCGGCTCGGCCGGGCACCACCTGGACGGTCCTGCTGGCGCTGGCCAGCACAGCTGGGCCGACGGTCTCGTGGACCCGCGGCACCGAGCCGCTCTCGGGCATCGTGCAGACCTCGGTCGGGCTGGTGTTCAGCCTGGCGCTGGGCCTGTGGCTGAGCCGGGTGCTGCAGCAGAGCCGCGAGCGCGCGCAGCTGATCCGGGAGCTGGAGGACACCCGGGTCGAGCTCGCCGCGGCGCACCGCGAGCAGGGGGTGGCGGCGGAGCGGGAACGGCTGGCCCGCGAGGTGCACGACACCCTGGCGCAGGGCTACACCAGCATCGTGGTCCTCGCCCAGACCGCCGCGGCGCAGGTGGACACCGACCCGGCGGCCGCCGCCGAGCGGCTGGCGCTGATCGAGGAGGTGGCCCGGGACAACCTCGCCGAGGCCCGGGCGATGGTGGCGGCGTTCGCGCCGGTGCCGCTGGACAGCGCCACCCTGGTGGAGGCGCTGCAGCGGCTGGCGGAGCGGTTCGGCCGGGAGACCGGGATCGCCACCCGGGTCGACCTCTCCGCGCTGGACGGCGCTCCCGGCCTGACCCGGGCCGAGGAGATCGTGCTGCTGCGCGGCGCGCAGGAGGCGCTGGCCAACGTGCGCCGGCACGCCGCCGCCAGCGCGGTGGTGCTGCAGGTCAGCCGGGTGGGGACGGGGGAGTCGGGACAGGTGTCGGTGCACGTGGCGGACGACGGGGTGGGCTTCGACCCGGCGACGTCGGCCGGGGTGGGCCTGGCCGGCCTGCGCGATCGGGCGGCCGAAGTGGGCGGCGCGGTCGACGTGGTCTCGGCGCCGGGAGAGGGCACTTGGGTGACCGTGCGGGTGCCGGCGCCGTGACCACCCGGGTGCTGGTGGTCGACGACCACCCGGTCGTGCGCGGCGGCGTGGTCGGCTGGCTCGCCGCGCAGCCGGACATCGCGGTCGTCGGGGAGGCCGGTGACGGGCTCGCGGCGCTGGCCGCGGTCGCCGAGCAGGTTCCGGACGTCGTCCTGATGGACCTGCGGATGCCCCGGATGGACGGCGTCACGGCGACCGGTCGCATCCTCGCCGCGCACCCGGGCGTGCGGGTGTTGGTGCTGACCACGTACGACACCGACGCCGACATCGTGCGCGCGGTGGAGGCGGGTGCGGCCGGCTACCTGCTCAAGGACACCCCGCTGCCGCAACTGGCCGACGCGGTGCGGGCGGCCGCCCGCGGGGAGACCGTGCTCGCCCCGCCGGTGGCGGCGAAGCTCTTCTCGCGGATGCGGGCGCCGGCGGCCGACGCGCCCACCGAGCGGGAGCTGCAGGTGCTGGCCGGGGTGGCCCGGGGGCTCACGAACGCGCAGATCGGCCGGGAGCTGTTCATCGGTGAGGCGACGGTGAAGACCCACCTGCTGCGGGTGTTCGCCAAGCTCGGCGTCGACGACCGCACCCGGGCGGTGCTGGTGGCCGTCGAGCGCGGGCTGCTCCCGGGGCCGGGAGCAGCCTCGGGCTGACCGCGGTTCAGCCGCCGGCACCCCACGGCACCACCGGGCCCAGCAGCTCCCCGTCGTGCGGCACCCCGTCGGCGTCGCGGTGGACGGCGCGGTGCTCGTGGCTGCCGGCGGCGTGCGACAGGGCGGCGAGAAGCAGCCGCACGGCGTCCCGGTCCAGCCCGGCGGTCAGGTCGGCGAGGTCGACGGACTGGCCGTCGGCGAGGCTGGCGGCGGCCCGCAGCAGCCGCCGCTGGCTGCCGGTGCCGGTGATCGCCCCGCTGCGCAGGGCGCCGTCCAGCTCCGTCCACAGCACGGCGGCCCAGGGACCGCCGTCGAGGGCGCCGTCCAGGGCGATGGTGATCAGGCCGGCCGTCTGGAGCTGGGGCAGCCAGTGGCCGTCGTTGGCCAGCAGCAGGACGGCGGCCTCGGCCGCGTAGTCGCCGACCGCGGCGCGCAGCAGGGCGCCCTCGAGGTCGACCAGGTCGAGGTCGGCCACCCGTGGTTCGTCGAACACCGTGCCTCCCTGGGGCTCCGGACGGAGTGGTCCGCAGTGTGCGCTCGGGGTCGGACAGTTCCGCCGTCGGCGGTCGGCTGGCGGGGTGCACCTAGGCTGTGCTCCCGTGAGTCTCACCATCGGCATCGTCGGCCTGCCCAACGTCGGCAAGTCGACGCTGTTCAACGCCCTGACCAAGAACGACGTGCTCGCCGCGAACTACCCGTTCGCGACGATCGAGCCCAACGTCGGCGTGGTGGGCGTCCCCGACCCCCGCCTGGAGAAGCTGGCCGAGGTCTTCGGCTCGCAGAAGATCATCCCGGCCACGGTGAGCTTCGTCGACATCGCCGGCATCGTCCGCGGCGCCAGCGAGGGGCAGGGCCTGGGCAACAAGTTCCTGGCCAACATCCGCGAGAGCGACGCAATCTGCCAGGTGATCCGGGTCTTCACCGACCCCGACGTGGTGCACGTCGAGGGCAGGGTCGACCCCGCCGACGACATCGAGACGATCAACACCGAGCTCGTCCTCGCCGACATGCAGACCCTGGAGAAGGCGGTCCCGCGGCTGGAGAAGGAGTCGCGCAAGGACAAGGACCGCAAGGCCCTGCACGACGCCGCCGTCGCCGCCCAGGCGGTGCTGAACGAGGGGAAGACCCTCTTCGCCGCCGGCGTGGACCCGGAGCCGCTGCGCGAGCTGTCGCTGCTGACCACCAAGCCGTTCCTGTACGTCTTCAACGTCGACGCCGACGAGCTGGCCAACGAGGCGAGGCTCGACGAGCTCCGCGCCCTGGTCGCGCCGGCCGAGGCGATCTTCCTCGACGCGCAGACCGAGTCGGAGCTGATCGAGCTGCCCGCCGACGAGGCCGCCGAGCTGCTCGCCTCGATCGGGCAGGACGAGCCGGGGCTGGACCAGCTGGCGAAGGTCGGGTTCCGCACCCTGGGCCTGCAGACGTACCTCACCGCCGGCCCGAAGGAGTCGCGGGCCTGGACGATCCCGGTCGGCGCGACGGCGCCCGAGGCGGCCGGGGTGATCCACACCGACTTCCAGCGCGGCTTCATCAAGGCCGAGATCGTCGGCTTCGACCAGCTGATGGAGGCCGGGTCGATGGCCGAGGCCAAGTCGCGCGGCTGGGTGCGCATCGAGGGCAAGGACTACGTCATGGCCGACGGCGACGTCGTGGAGTTCCGCTTCAACGTCTGAGCCGTCCACGGCGGGGCGCGGGCATTCCCGGCGCCGGTCCGGCGTTCCTCTTCAGCACCCGCTCGCCGCTGCCGATGGAGTCGGCGACCGGATGCTGCGTGGCCACGACGGGTGACCACCGGGACCGCACGACCGAGGAGACGTCATGGAGTACCTGCGCCAGTTGCAGGCGGAGCGGCCGGTGCTGTTCTGGGTGGGCATGCTGGTGGCCTTCCTGGTGGTCTTCCAGCTGGCCCTCTTCCTCATCGGGCTCGTCATCGGGCCGTTCGGGCTGCCGTCGTGGGCGCCGATCGTGGTGCTGCTGGGCGGTCTGGTGTTCATCGCCCGGCGTCAGCAGCGCTGACGCCGGGCGGCCCGGTCAGCAGCGCCTGAGGTTGGCAGCGGCGTCGCTCACCATCGCGGTGCCGCCGGCCACCAGCACGTTCTCCCGCATCCGGAACTCGTCGATGTAGTCGAGCGTCGGCCCCGGCACGCAGGCCTTCCGGGTCAGCAGCACGTTGTACTCCGACTGCTGGGCCTGGGTGTACGGCACCGCGGACAGGGCCGGCTGCCACATCTCGCCGCTGACCAGGACCACGTTGATCGGCTCCCAGCCGACCGTGCGCAGCGCCTCGACGTTCGTCTCGTACCGGTCGGCGCCGCCGATCCGCTGCACGACGGCGCCCGGGGTGATCGACCGCACCTGCGTCAGCACCGAGCCCGAGAGCACACCGGTGTTCCCGATCAGCACCACACGGCTGGGCTGCAGCCGGCGCAGCTCTGCCTCGGTGGCCGGCGGCAGCGACGCCCTCTGCGACAGGAGCACCGTGCCGCCGGCCTGCAGGGCCGCGCCCATGCCGGCCTCCGCCTCCTGCGGCACCTCCCCGGACAGCAGGAAGACGATGTCGTTGCGGGCGGCGAACCGCTGGGAGACCTTCGCCGCGGTCTCGTAGCGGTCCACCCCGTTGATCCGCTCCACCGTGCCGGCGTACGAGCGCAGCGCCGTCTCCGTGGCCGAGGAGACCTTGTTCGTCCCGCCGAGGACGACGATGTGGTCCAGCTCCATCTGCCGCAGGGCCGAGGTCACCACCGCAGGCATCGCCCCCTTGGTGGGCACGAGCAGCACGGGCGGTTCCCACTGGTGCCGGCCGTCGTCGACCCGCATGGCGTGGGCGACCACCGGTGCCATGAGCACGTCGGCGGGGTCACTGCCCGAGGCGATCACCGCGACCCCGGAGTTCTCCGCCGGATCGCCGGCGGTCAGCAGCGCCATCTGCGCGGCGTTGGCGTACACGTCGTCGGCGCCCATCCGGTACGGAGCGGCCTGTGCCGTGCCGGCCGCCCCGATGATGAGCGCGGCTACCGCCGCCCCGACGGTCAGACTGCGTCGTCCGAACATCCTCGGCCCCCGTTGAGCTGTGTGTGGGCCCGCAGTGTGGCAACCCCCGGTGCTCGTGACAGCTGCTCTCACGGGCTCCCTCGGTGCGCCGCTCGGCGACACACGGGCCCAGCGGCGGTGCGTCCCTCTCGATCACCCCGGGGTGACGCTGAGCAGCGCCTGTCCCGGCCCAGCGGGGGCCCTGGCGCGGGCATGACTGATCCGCGGCCCGGCTGAGCATCCACCGGGGATGCCGGTCGACCCGCACCCGTCCGACGTCCTGGCCGCGACCGAGGACGTCGACGTCGTCGTCGCGGACGAGATCGCGCTCAGCGAGGTCCTGCAGGCTACCGGGGTCTTCCTCGCCTCGATCCTGCTCGCGGTGCTGCTGCGGCGGCTGCTGGTGCGGGCCCTGGACCACGACGCCAGCCGGCACGTCGGCCTCGTCGCCGGCCGGTTCCTCGGGCTGGTCGTGGTCGCCGTCGGCGTCGTCTACGGCCTGGACCTGCTGGGCGTGCAGATCGGCCCGCTGGTCGGCGCCCTGGGGGTGGGGGGCATCGCCATCGCGTTCGCCGCTCAGGACATGCTGCAGAACCTGATCGCCGGGGTGATGCTGCAGATCCGCCGTCCGCTGCGGCTGGGCGACCAGGTCGCCAGCGGCGACTTCGAGGGCGTCGTCGCCGACGTGAACCTGCGGACGACGGTGCTGCAGACCTACGACGGGCTCGTCGTGTACCTGCCCAACGCCGAGGTGCTGAAGAACCCGATCATCAACTACACCCGCACCCCGCTGAGCCGGACGTCGCTCACGGTCGGGCTGGCCTACGACACCGACCTGGCCCGGGCGCGGGAGGTGCTGCTGGCTGCGTGTGCGGCCGCGGACGGCGTCGCGGACACCCCACCCCCGGAGGTGTGGGTGGAGGAGTTCGCCGACTCCTCGATCAACGTCGCGGTGCGCTACTGGCACGCCGCGGACATCGCCAGTCGCTGGCGGGTGCGCAGCGGTGTCGCGATCTCGGTGAAGTCCGCCCTGGACCGCGCCGGCATGACCATCCCGTTCCCGCAGCGCGTCGTCTGGTCGGGGGACGAGGGCCGGTAGGCGCCTGGCCGGAGCGGGGCAGCGGCTCAGCCCAGCGACACGCTGAGCACGACCCGCTCCTCGCTGACCGTCGTGCACTCCAGCGTCAGCCCGGCGACGGTGACGCTCTGCCCCTCCCGGCAGGACACCTCCGCGTTCTCGCCCACCCGACGGTGGCCGTGCCGTCCTGCACGTCGCCGAGCGAGATCGGGGTGCCCAGCACCTCGACGGTGGTGCCGTCGCCGGACAGCGTCACCGAGCAGGTGCCGTCGGCGCAGTTCACCCCCGGATCGCCGGCGCCGTCCCCGGCTGAACCGCTGGCCGGGGTGTCGGTCAGGGTGGTCCCACCGGCCGGCGCGGACGAGGGATCGCCGGTGCCGGAGCACCCGGCGGTCGGCGCGAGCAGCACGCCCCCGGCGAGCACGCCGGCGGCCAGGCGGGGAGTGCGGGTGCGGGCCATGACCCAGGCCAGGTCGGTGGGGCGCGGGTGATCCACCGCGCGGCGGGTTCCCCCGCCCGGCGCGGCCGTGCGGCAGGATCGCCCCGTCGTCCGACCCCCGACGGGAGCCCCGCACCGTGACCAGCCCGCAGCACCAGCCCGCCGCCATGGTGGTGCCCGCCTTCTTCGTGAAGCAGCGGATCACCGTGATGGTCAACCGCTACGAGATCCTGGCCGCCAACCCGGACGGCTCCGAGGGGCAGCTGCTGGCCCTCGCCGAGCAGAAGCGGATGAAACTCAAGGAGGAGGTCGTCTTCTTCGCCGACGAGTCCAAGAGCCGCCGGGTCTTCTCCTTCAAGGCCCGCCAGCGGCTGGACGTCGCGGCCGAGCACGATGTGTACGACGAGCAGGGCCAGCCGCTCGGCATGTTCAGCAAGCAGTTCGGCGCCAGCCTGCTGCGCTCGACCTGGAAGCTCTCCGCTCCCGGCATCGAGGCGATCGGGCAGGAGCGGCGCCCGGTGCTCGCCGTCGTCCGCCGGGTCTGGACGTTCCTGCCCGTCGTCGGCGACGTGTGGGTGCCGTTCGTCTTCCACTTCGACTTCACCGACACCGCGAGCGGGCAGACCGTGCTGGTCAGCGAGCGGCAGAAGGCCGTCCGGGACCGCTACCGGGTCACCGTCCCCGATCCGCGGCTGGACTTCCGGGTGGCCGCGTCGATGGCGGTGGCCCTGGACGCACTGCAGAGCCGGTGAGCCGCACTGCTGACCGGTCACCGGCACTGCAGTGCCGGGGACCGGTCAGAGGTAGCGGGCCTCCAGCGCGCTGAAGAACGCCTTCGCCAGCGCGACGAAGTCGGCCTCGCGCAGGGCGATCTCGTCGCCCACCCGGTGGCCCAGCACGCTGTGCCCCGGGTGGCAGCGCAGCTGCCGGTCGGCCAGCACCCGGCCGCCGTTGAGCAGTGAGGTGGCGAGCAGGCGCACCTCGGTGAGCGCGTTGCCGTCCTCGCCCTCGGCGTCGCGGCCCCGGTGCACGAAGGCGCCCTCGAGCAGCAGCACCAGGTCGTTGAAGTAGACCGGCTCGAACTCGTCCAGGGCGGGGTGCCCGCCCACGGCGGTCACCAGGTGCCGCCAGGCGGCCACCCGGGCGTCGACGACGGCCCGCCGCCCGTCGATGTGGTCCTGGCTGTAACAGCTGTGGCTCAACACGGCGGCTCCTCGACGAGACGCGCGCTCCTGCCGGGGCGTGGTCTCCCGAGGGTCCCACCGGGTGGCCGCAGGGGAAAGGGGTCAGACCCAGCTGTAGCGCTGCTCGCCGGTCCGCGGTCGGGGGACCTCCCAGCCGGCCGACGTCGGGGCGTCGCCCCACGCGCGCTCGTACCGGATCGGGACCACGAGGTCGTCGTCGGTCCGGCGCCGGGGCACCGGCGGCGGGGTGTACCGGACGGCCTGCCACTGGGGGAGCCGGACGTCGGCCAGCGGCATCCAGCTGGCCCGCCGCAGGCCGCCGATCTCGAACTGGACCCGCAGCTCGCACGCGCCCCAGGCGTCGTGGCGCCACCCCACCAGGGCGGCGGGGAACCACTCGCCCAGGTGGAAGAACTCGATCTCCAGCGGCGCGCCCGCGAGCGTCGTCATCCCCACATCCGGCACGGAGCGGACTGTATGGGGTTGATCATCTACGGCGGGTGAGGCGCGCGACGGGTGTGGCACGCGTGCCGCACGTGACTCGACGTCGCCCGCCGGCCACCTCCGCGCTGGCCGGCCGGGTGCTCCGGCGTCCGCCCAGGAGGGGAGCCGGCCGCCGGCGCAGTGCGGCAGCGCACCGGCCGGCCGGGAAGGACGTCCGCGCCCCGCGCGTTGTGCAGGTCAACCGACTGGAAGGCCTGCACCTCATGCGCATCCCGCTGTCCGTCCTCGATCTCGCCCCGATCGCCCGCGGGGAGACCGCCAGCAGCAGCATCGCGGCCAGCGTCGCGCTCGCCCAGCGTGCGGAGGCCGCCGGCTACCGGCGGGTCTGGTACGCCGAGCACCACAACATGCCCACCATCGCCTCCTCGGCGACCAGCGTGCTGATCTCCCACGTGGGGGCGCAGACCAGCTCGATCCGGCTCGGCGCCGGCGGCGTGATGCTGCCCAACCACTCGCCGCTGACGATCGCCGAGCAGTTCGGCACGCTCGCCGCGATGTACCCCGACCGCATCGACCTGGGTCTGGGGCGCGCGCCCGGCTCGGACCAGAACACCATGTACGCACTGCGGCGCGACCCGAACTCCGCGGAGACCTTCCCGCAGGACGTGCTGGAGCTGCAGGCCTACCTGACCGGCAACTCCCGGGTGCCCGGTGTCGACGCGATCCCCGGCAAGGGCTCCGACGTGCCGCTGTACATCCTCGGCTCCTCCCTGTTCGGGGCGCACCTCGCCGCCGCCCTGGGGCTGCCGTACGCCTTCGCCAGCCACTTCGCCCCCCAGGCGCTGGAGGCCGCCGTCGCCACGTACCGGCGGGAGTTCAAGCCGTCGGAGCAGCTGGCCGAGCCCTACGTGATCGCCGGGGTGAACGTCGTCGCCGCCGACACGGAGGAGGTCGCGCGGCAGAACCTGGCCGCGGTGCGGCGCAACCTCGCGATCGGGCTGTTCGGCCGTGGCCGGCCGCTCACCGACGAGGAGGCGGACGTGCTGCTCGAGCAGGGCGCCGGCCACCACGTGAGCTCGATGCTCACGCACACCGCCGTCGGCACCCCGGACCAGGTCGGGGACTTCCTCGACCGGTTCCTCAAGCAGGCCGACGCCGACGAGCTGATCGTCGCCCACCAGTCGCCCACCACCGAGGGCCGGCTGCGCTCGGTCGACCTCACCGCCGAGGCCGTCGCCGACTGATGGCCTCCACCCTCAGGCGCTGGGGCGGACGCCGCCGATGAAGCCGCCCCAGCGCATGGACGTCTCGCGGATGACCGAGCCGCTCTGCGGGGCCTCGAGGATGCGGCCGCCGCCCAGGTAGATCGCCACGTGGTGGATGGTCGCCGGGTTGCCGGTGTCGGTCGCCCAGAAGACCAGGTCGCCGCGCTGCAGGTGCTCGCGCGAGACCTTGGGCAGCGCCGCGTACTGGGCCCGGCTGTTGCGCGGGATGGTGACGCCGGCCTGGGCGTAGGCGTAGCGGGTGAGCCCGGAGCAGTCGAAGCCGACGACACCGGCGTCCACGCCCCAGCCGACGCTCGGGCCGTTCAGCGAACCGCCGCCCCAGGAGTAGATGGTGCCCAGGTAGCGCTCCGCGGCGTCGATCGCGGTCTCCACGGCCGAGGTCGACCCGGCGCCGGCCCGGGGACCGGACGACGCCCCAGCGGGAGGGCCGGAGGTGAGCTGGTGACGCACCGGCGGGGTCTGCGCCCGGTTCTGGGCGGCCGCTGCCTGCGCGCGCTGCGCCTGCTCACGCTGAGCCTGTTCCGCGGCGGCCCGCGCGCCCTGCAGCCCGGACAGGGTCTGCTGGGCGGCCTCCAGCTGTGCCTGCAACCGGCTCTGCTGCGCCGCGAAGTCGGCGGCCTGCTGGCGGGCGCCGGCTTCGATCCGCTCGGCTCGGGCGAGCGCGTCGGCCGCCTCCTGCCGCAGCGTCTCCGCCTGCGCCAGGGCCTGCCGCGCGGCGGCGTCGGCGGCGGTGGCCTGCTGCTCGGCCACCGCGACGTCGGCGAGCACGTCGGTGCGGTGCACCCCCACCGCGTCCAGCAGCGCGGCGCGCTCCAGCACCTCCGCCGGGCCGCCGGCGTCCAGCAGCGCGGCCAGGCCGGGGGAGGTGCTGCCCTGCTGGTAGCTGCTGCGGGCGAAGCCGGCCACCGCCGCGCGGGCGGCGGCGAGCTCCTCGGCGGCCTGCCGGGCCGCGGCGGCGGCTGCCTCGGCGGCGGCCTGTGCCGTCTCGTGCTCGGCCTGCTTCCCCTGGAAGGTGTCCAGCGCGATCGCCGACTGCGCCTGCGCGGCGGCGAGCTCGGCCTGCGCACCGGCGAGCTGGGCGGCGACCGCGCCGACCTGCCCGGCGGCGTCGGCCTTCGCCCGCTCGGCGTCCTGCAGCTGGGCGTCACTGGGGCCGACCGGCGTCGCGGCGGCGATCCCCGGCGCGACCACGAGGGCGAGGGAGACGGCGACGACGACGCCCGCCAGCCGTGCTCCGACCCGACGTCCGGCCGACACCTGCGTGCTCACGATCGCGCTCCTCAGCTGGTCCGCTCACCCGTTCGGGTGACCTGACCACCTGATCGGCGCGGTGCCGGAGGTGCTTGAGGGGCGCGAGTGAACTGAGTTGCCGCACGCAACCCGGTCCTGGCTCAGCCCAGGTGTGCCTGCTTCGGTGCCAGGCCGCGGGCGGCCTCGGCGGCGACCGCCTCCCGGGCGCCCCCGCCGGCCGCCACCACCGCCGCGCCGACGAGCCCCTCGACCAGCGGTCCGGGAGAGAGCACCACCCGCTCGCGCAGCTCGTCGTCGACCAGCTCCAGCGCCGTCTCCGCCGAGAGCACCGCGCTGCCCAGGTCCATCAGCACCACGACGCCGTCACCGCGGTCCGCCGCGGTCAGCGCCTCGGAGATGGCGACCGCGTCGGTGCCCAGGCCGCCGTCGTCCAGCCCGGCCGCCACCTCGATCGGCACGTCCTGGGCGGTGAGCATCTGCCGGGCCAGCGTCACCGCCGCCTCGGCCAGCGGTCGGCTGTGCGAGACGACGACGAGCCCCACCTGCGCCACCGCTCAGCCCAGCTCGGCGGCCGCGGCCTCGACCAGCAGCGTGGTCGAGGTGGCCCCGGGGTCCGGGTGGCCGGCGCTGCGCCCACCGAGGTAGCTGGCCCGGCCCTTGCGGGCGGTCATCGCCGTGGTCGCGTCGCGCCCCTCCCGGGCGGCGGCCGCCGCTGCGGCCAGGGCCTCGCCCAGCGGCTGCCCCGCGGCGAGCGCGGCGTCCAGCGCGTCGCAGGCCGGGATGAGCGCGTCGAGCATCGTCTTGTCGCCCGCCTCCGCCTTGCCGCGCGCGACGACGCCGTCCAACCCTGCGCGCAGCGCCTTGGCGAAGGTCGCCGCGTCCCACGGCTCGGACCCACCGGTGCCGGCCAGGCGCAGGAAGAACGTGCCGTACAGCGGTCCGCTGGCGCCGCCGACCTTGCTCACCAGCGTGGCGCCCACCCGCTTGAACAACGCGGCGGCGTCGGCGGGCGGTTCGTCGTCCAGCGCGGCCAGCACCGCGGACATGCCGCGGTCCATGTTCGTGCCGTGGTCGCCGTCGCCGATCGCCTGGTCCAGCCGGGTCAACTCGTCGCGGTGCTCGGCGACGGCGCCGGCGAAGGTCCGCACCCAGCCCTGCAGCTGGTCGACGGAGAGGGCGTCGAGGGAGGGCTCGTCGGCCACTCTCACACCCCCCACCGCAGCGCCGGGGTGCGCACCGGGGCGTCCCACAGGCGGAGCAGGTCGTCGTCCATCCGCAGCAGGGTCACCGAGCACCCGGCCATCTCCAGGCTGGTCATGTAGGAGCCCACCAGCGAGCGGGCCACCGGCACGCCGGCCTTCTCCAGCACCTGCACCACCTCGCCGAACATCAGGTACAGCTCGATCAGCGGGGTGCCGCCCATGCCGTTGAGGAACACCAGCACGCCGTCCCCGCCGGTGAAGTCCAGGTCGCCGAGCACCGGCTCGAGCAGCATCTCGGCGACCTCCCGGGCCGGCGCGACCGGCACCCGTCGGCGCCCCGGTTCCCCGTGGATGCCGATGCCGACCTCCATCTCGCCCTCGGGCAGGTCGAAGGTGGGGGTGCCGGCGCTGGGCACCGTGCAGGAGGTCAGCGCCACGCCCATGCTGCGGCTGCGGGCGTTCACGGTGCGGGCGACCTCGGCGACCTCGGCCAGCGACCGGCCCTGCTCGGCGGCCGCGCCCGCGGTCTTCTCGGCCAGCACGGTGGCGCCCACGCCCCGCCGGCCGGCGGTGTAGAGGCTGTTCTGCACCGCGACGTCGTCGTCGACCACCACCGAGACCACCTCGGTGCCGGACTCCGCGGCGACCAGCTCGGCGGCCATCTCGAAGTTCATGACGTCACCGGTGTAGTTCTTCACCAGGTGCAGCACACCGGCCCCGCCGTCGACGCCGGTGGTGGCGGCGACCATCTGGTCGGGGACGGGGGAGGTGAACACCTCCCCCGCGCAGGCGGCGTCGAGCATCCCGGCCCCGACGAAACCGCCGTGCATCGGCTCGTGCCCGGAGCCGCCGCCGGAGACGATGCCGACCTTGCCCCGCACGGGGGCGTCGCCGCGGAAGACGACCCGGTTGGGGTGGTCGACCCGCAGCTCGGGATGGGCGATCGCCAGGCCACGCAGGGACTCGGCGACGACGTCGGCCGGGTCGTTGATGAGCTTCTTCATCGGACCTCCTGTCGGTGGGGGCGCGTGCTGACCGTAGGAGTGATCCAGGTCGCACGGCAACGGACGGCGTCCCGCATCGTCGGACGGCTCGCCCGACGAGTGTCATCAACCTGTGACCAGGGGCACACTCGCGTTGTCCGGGCCGCATGTCAGGGCTCGGAGTCGCCCCCGACAGGGCACGACGGAGCACGGTCCCCGAGCAGAAGGAGCAGAGGATGGCCGGCAACAGAGGCGTTGCGTACATCGAACCGGGCAAGGTCGAGGTCCACGACATCGACTACCCCAAGCTGGAGCTGCAGGACGGTCCCGGGGTCAACCCGGCGAACGTCGGCCGCCAACTGCAGCACGGCGTCATCCTGAAGGTGGTCACCACCAACATCTGCGGCAGCGACCAGCACATGGTCCGCGGCCGGACCACCGCGCCGCCGAACCTGGTGCTCGGCCACGAGATCCTCGGGGAGGTCGTGGAGAAGGGGCGCGACGTCGAGTTCATCGAGGTCGGCGACCTCTGCTCGGTGCCGTTCAACATCGCCTGCGGGCGGTGCCGCAACTGCAAGGAGGGCAAGACCGGGATCTGCCTGAACGTGAACCCGGCCCGCCCGGGTGCGGCCTACGGGTACGTGGACATGGGCGGCTGGGTCGGCGGGCAGGCCGAGTACGTGACGGTGCCCTACGCGGACTGGAACCTGCTGAAGTTCCCCGACCGGGACCAGGCCATGGAGAAGATCCTGGACCTGACGATGCTCTCGGACATCTTCCCGACCGGGTTCCACGGCGCGGTCACCGCCGGGGTGAAGCCGGGATCGACCGTCTACATCGCCGGGGCCGGCCCGGTCGGGCTGGCCGCGGCCGTCGGGGCGCAGCTGCTGGGTGCCTCCGTGGTGATCGTCGGGGACCTCAACGAGGACCGGCTCGCGCAGGCCCGCTCGTTCGGCTGCGAGACCGTCGACGTCAGCAAGGGCGACCCGAAGGACCAGCTCGAGCAGCTGCTCGGCGAACCGGAGGTCGACGCCGCGGTGGACGCCGTCGGCTTCGAGGCCCGCGGGCACGGCGAGGGGGCGCAGCAGGAGGCGCCGGCGACGGTGCTCAACTCGCTGATGGAGGTCACCGCCGCCGGTGGCGCCATCGGCATCCCGGGCCTCTACGTCACCGGCGACCCCGGTGGCATCGACGAGGCGGCGAAGGTCGGGGCACTGTCGCTGAGCCTGGGCACCGGCTGGGCGAAGTCGTTGTCGTTCACCACCGGGCAGTGCCCGGTGATGCGCTACAACCGCGGCCTGATGAAGGCGATCCTCGCCGACAAGGTGCAGATCGCGAAGGCCGTCAACGCCACGGTGATCAGCCTCGAGGACGCCCCGCGCGGGTACCAGGAGTTCGACTCCGGTGCCTCCCGCAAGTACGTCATCGACCCGCACGGGATGACCGGCAAGGCCGCCTGACCCGGTCCGGCCGCGCCGGCCCGGCACCGCTGCCGGGCCGGCGTTGCCGGCCTGCGGGGACGGGGGAGGATGGGGTGGTGAACGTCTTCACCGACTACGCCGAGACCCACTGGGTCCCGATCAACGGCGACATGGTCACGGTGCAGACCGTGGACGCCGCCGGCACGCGGGAGACCCACGTCCTCTCCGTCCCCGAGGCGCTGGCGCAGTTCAAGGTCAAGTACCCGTTCATCGACGACGCCATGGCCGCCGAGCTCTTCGCCCGCGGCGGTTGACGCGGGGGAGCCCCACCTCACGCAACAGTTCGCCACGCAGCGCCGTTGCACCTGGTGTGACGCTCCGCTTCCTCGTCCTCGGTGACTCGCTGGCCTTCGGCACCGGCGCCGCCTCCCCGGATGACACCCTCGGCGCCCGGCTCACCCGCACGCTCGAGGCGCTGGGCCTCCCGGTGCGCCTCGACGTGGTCGCCGTGCCCGGGGCGACGTCGCTGGACCTCGACGCCCAGGTCCGGCGGGCGCCGCGGAACGCCGACGTCGCCCTGCTCGTGGTCGGAGCCAACGACCTGACCCGCCAGGTGCCCCCGGCGCGCGGCGCGGCGGCCCTCGGTGCCGCGGTGGCCGAGCTGCACCGGCGGGGCACCGCCGTGCTCGTCGTCCCCACCCCGGACCTGTCCGCGGTGGCCTGGGTGCCGCCGGCGTTCCGCGCCGTGGTGGCGGCCGTCTGCGACCAGGTGCGCACCCGGCAGACCGCCGCCGCGGAGGCGGCCGGCGGGGTCGTCGCACCGGTGGCGCCTGCGCTGTCCGCTCGGTTCGCCGCGGAGCCGGGGTTGTTCTCCGCCGACCGGTTCCACCCGTCCTCGGCCGGCTACGCACTGGTCGCCGAGGCGCTGGCCCCGCACCTGCTGGCCCTGGTCGAGCGCCGCGCCGCGGCCTG
Organism: Modestobacter sp. SYSU DS0511; assembly: GCF_054050755.1. Classification (NCBI taxonomy): domain Bacteria; kingdom Bacillati; phylum Actinomycetota; class Actinomycetes; order Geodermatophilales; family Geodermatophilaceae; genus Modestobacter; species Modestobacter sp. SYSU DS0511. The sequence continues at coordinate 60,396 of NZ_JBJGZY010000005.1, read as the reverse complement.
AGCCGGCCGCCGAGATCCGCGGTCTGGTGGTTCACCGGCTCCGGAGGCCACCAGATCGCAGACCTCGTGACCGGAGCCGGGAACGACGACGGGCGGCCGTCCCCGGAGGGACGGCCGCCCGTGGCGTTCAGCAGGGGCTCAGCTCGAGGGCACCGCGCCGGCGCGGAGCGCGCCGAGCAGGTCGTGGTTCAGCCGGGAGATGGTCTCCATCGAGATGCCCTTCGGGCAGACCGCGGAGCACTCACCGATGTTGCTGCAGCCGCCGAAGTCCTCGGCGTCCTGCTGGGCCACCATCTTGAGCACCCGGGTGTCCCGCTCGGGCTGGCCCTGGGGGAGCAGCCCGAGGTGGGCGACCTTGGCGGCGGTGAACAGCATCGCCGAGCCGTTCGGGCAGGCCGCCACGCAGGCGCCGCATCCGATGCAGGTCGCGGCGTCGAACGCGGCGTCGGCGTCCTTCTTCGGCACCGGGACGGCGTGCGCGTCGGGAGCGGTGCCGGTGGGGACGCTGATGAACCCGCCGGCGGAGATGATCCGGTCGAACGCCGAGCGGTCGACCGCGAGGTCCTTGACCACCGGGAACCCGCCGGAGCGCCACGGCTCGATGTCCAGCACGTCGCCGTCGTTGAACGAGCGCATGTGCAGCTGGCAGACGGTCGCCTGCTCCGGGCCGTGCGCGATGCCGTTGATCATCAGACCGCAGGAGCCGCAGATGCCCTCGCGGCAGTCGTGGTCGAAGGCCACCGGGTCGTCGCCGTCGAGGATCAGCTTCTCGTTGAGCACGTCGAGCATCTCGAGGAAGGACATGTCGGGCGAGACGTCGGTGACGTGGTAGGTCACCATCTTGCCCTTCTGCGTCCGGTCCCGCTGACGCCAGATGCGCAGGGTCAGGCTCATCGTGCGTGGCTCTGTGCTGGTCACTTGTAGCTCCGCTGGGCGAGGTGGACGTTCTCGAACTCGAGGGCCTCGCGGTGCAGCACCGGCGGCACGCCCTCGGGGGTGTACTCCCACGCGGCGACGTAGGCGAAGTTCTCGTCGTCGCGCAGCGCCTCACCCTCAGGTGTCTGGCTCTCGGCCCGGAAGTGCCCGCCACAGCTCTCGTTGCGGTGCAGCGCGTCGACGCACATGAGCTCGGCGAGCTCGATGAAGTCGGCGACCCGGCCGGCGTGCTCGAGGTTCTGGTTGAAGATGCCCTGCTCGCCGGAGACCTTGACGTTGGTCCAGAACTCCTGGCGGATCTCCGGGATCCGGTCGAGCGCCTTGCGCAGGCTCTCCTCCGACCGCTCCATCCCGCACAGGTCCCACATAAGCTTGCCCAGCTCCCGGTGGAACGAGGCGACCGTGCGGGTGCCGTTGATCGACAGCAGCTTCTCGGTCTGGGCGCGGACGCCCTGCTCCGCCTCGACGACCGCCGGGTGGGTGGTGTCGACCTTCGGGAAGGGGCCGTCGGCCAGGTAGTCGTTGATGGTGTTCGGCAGCACGAAGTAGCCGTCGGCCAGGCCCTGCATGAGGGCGCTGGCACCCAGCCGGTTCGCGCCGTGGTCGGAGAAGTTGGCCTCACCGATCACGAACAGGCCCGGGATCGTGGACTGCAGGTCGTAGTCGACCCACAGCCCGCCCATCGTGTAGTGGACCGCCGGGTAGATGCGCATGCCGGTCTCGTACGCGTCCTCCCCGGTGATCCGGTTGTACATGTCGAAGAGGTTGCCGTACTTGGCCTCGATCGCCTTGCGGCCGACCCGCTGGATGGCGTCGGAGAAGTCCAGGTACACGCCCAGCCCGTTCGGGCCCACGCCGCGGCCCTCGTCGCAGACGTTCTTCGCCTGGCGCGAGGCGATGTCGCGGGGCACCAGGTTGCCGAACGCCGGGTAGATGCGCTCGAGGTAGTAGTCGCGCTCGTCCTCGGGGATCTCGCGCGGGTCGCGGGTGTCGCCGCGCTCCTTGGGCACCCACACGCGCCCGTCGTTGCGCAGCGACTCGCTCATCAGCGTCAGCTTCGACTGGTAGTCGCCGCTGACCGGGATGCAGGTCGGGTGGATCTGGGTGTAGCAGGGGTTGGCGAACAGCGCGCCCCGCTTGTGCGCCCGCCAGGCCGCCGTGACGTTGGAGCCCTTGGCGTTCGTGGACAGGTAGAAGACGTTGCTGTAGCCGCCGGAGGCCAGCACGACGACGTCGGCCATGTGCGAGGTGATCTCACCGGTGATCAGGTGCCGGACGACGATGCCCCGGGCGCGGCCGTCGACGACGATCAGGTCGAGCATCTCGGTGCGCGGGTGCTGCTCGACGTTGCCCAGCCCGATCTGCCGCTCCAGCGCCTGGTAGGCGCCGTACAGCAGCTGCTGGCCCGTCTGGCCGCGGGCGTAGAAGGTGCGCGACACCTGTGCGCCACCGAAGGAGCGGTTGTCCAGCAGGCCGCCGTACTCGCGGGCGAAGGGCACGCCCTGGGCGACGCACTGGTCGATGATGTTGGTGCTCACCTCGGCGAGGCGGTGCACGTTGTCCTCGCGGGAGCGGAAGTCGCCGCCCTTGACCGTGTCATAGAACAGTCGGTGCACGCTGTCACCGTCGTTGCGGTAGTTCTTCGCGGCGTTGATCCCGCCCTGCGCGGCGACCGAGTGGGCGCGGCGGGGGCTGTCCTGGAACCAGAAGTTCTTGACCCGGTACCCGGCCTCGGCGAGCGTCGCCGCCGCCGAGCCACCGGCCAGGCCGGTGCCGACCACGATGACCGACAGGCGCCGGCGGTTGGCCGGGTTGACCAGCCGGGCACGGAACTTGCGCTCCTCCCACCGCTGGGCGATGGGGACGTCGCGGGGGGCCTTGGTGTCGGCGATCGGCTCGCCGACGGTGAAGAGCTCGAGAGGCATGGCTGGGAGTTCCCGTCAGTCGATCAGGCCGAAGGCGATGGACAGCGGCACGAGGAGGAAGCCCACGGTGAGCACGGTGGCGACGACGTAGGCCAGCGCGTTCACGGCGCGCTCGCGCTTCTTGTTGGTCTGCCCGAGGGTCTGCGTGGCGGCGAAGATGCCGTGCCGCAGGTGCAGGCCCAGCAGCAGCATCGAGACGACGTAGAAGGCCGTGATCGGGATGTTCGAGAAGCTCGCGACCAGGCGCTCGTACGGCGTGGTGTCGTGGCCGGCCGGGTTCACGGCGCCCAGCGTCAGGTCGAGGATGTGCCAGATGATGAACAGCGCGAGGATGACGCCGCCCCAGCGGACGGTGCGCGAGGCGAAGCTCTGCTGCACCCGCTTCTTCGTCGCATAGGGCACCGGGCGGGCGCGCTTGGCCTGGCGCCACAGCGAGACGGCGGCCCAGAAGTGCGCCACCACCGACACCAGCAGCACGATCCGGATGATCCAGAGAACCGTCTGGGTCGGGACGGCCGGCTCGCCGATGCTGCGGATCCACCCCGAGTAGTGGTTGAAGGACTCGGCACCCTCGAAGGCGTGCAGGTTGCCGATCATGTGGGCGATCAAGTACAGGATCATGATGATCCCGCTGACGGCCATGACCGTCTTCTTGACGACCGAGTTGCTGAACCGGCCGGTCTTCGGGGCCCTCCGTGGAGCCTGCTGCGTCGTCATCGTCGCCACGGCACCAAGGTATTCCCTGTGCCCAGTGACACCCAGATGAACCCGCCGTGACACGGCTCATGTAAGGCGACCCTCACCTGCGGGTCCGCCCGTCGCGGGCGGCACCCGGGGGAGGCGCTGGACCCCGGGCAGGAGGATCATCTCCGCCGTTCGGCCCCGCACCCGCCCGCCAGGGCCGGTCAGAGAGGAACTTCGGACGTGCCCGGACCCACTCGCGGCTTCCTCGGCCGCCGTCGCGGACCCAGCGACCCGCGGCTCCCACCCGGCCAGTACGACGTCGGCGGTGACTGGCCGGTGCTGACCGCCGAGCCCACCCCCCGGATCGCCCCCGAGACGTGGACGATCACCGTCGACGGCGAGGTCGAGAACCCGACGACCTGGACCTGGGACGAGGCGCACGCGCTGCCCGCGTCGGCCTACAGCGGCGACATCCACTGCGTCACCACCTGGTCGAAGTTCGACACCCACTTCGCCGGCATCAGCGTCGACTCGCTGCTGGAGGTCGCCAGGCCGACCGCCGAGGGGCGGTTCGTGATGGCGACGTCGAAGACCGGCTACACCACCAACCTGCCGATCGAGGACGTCACCGGTGGCAAGGCGTGGCTGGTGTGGGAGTACGAGGGGCAGCCGCTGCCGATCGAGCACGGCGGCCCGGTGCGCATGCTGGTGCCGCACCTGTACTTCTGGAAGAGCGCCAAGTGGATCAGCAAGATCACCCTGCTCAAGCGTGACCAGCCGGGCTTCTGGGAGCAGAACGGCTACCACGACCGGGGCGACCCGTGGAAGCAGCAGCGGTACCAGGGCGATTGAGGTGGCAGGGTGACTGACGCGCTCCCGGACCCCGCCACCGCGCCCGGCGCCGAGCCGCAGCCGGTCGAGCCGCCGGCCCTGGCCACGGCGTCCGCGCCGGCGGGCGGGTGGACCACCGCGACCGTCGCCGGGCTGCGCCGGCCGATCGCCCGTTCGGTCGAGCTGCGGCTCGACGTCCACGACCGGGTCGACCACCTGCCCGGCCAGCACTACGTCGTCCGGCTGACCGCCGAGGACGGGTACACCGCGCAGCGGTCCTACTCGGTCGCGTCGGCGCCGGGTGACCCGCTGGTCGAGCTGTTCGTCGAGCGGCTGGACGACGGTGAGGTCTCCACGTACCTCGCCGACGTGGTGGAGCCCGGCGACGAGCTGGAGGTCCGCGGCCCGATCGGCGGCTGGTTCGTCTGGGACGGCGCCAGCCCGGCGCTGCTGGTCGGCGGGGGCAGTGGCGTCGTCCCGCTGGTGGCGATGGTGCGGCACGCCCGCGACATCGGGCGGCTGGACCTGCTGCGGGTGGCGGTGTCGGCGCGCACGCTCGCCGAGCTGCCCTACGCCGAGGACCTCGCCGCGGCCGGTGCGCTGATCGTGACCACCCGGGAGGCGCACGGCATCCGCCCGGCCGCGCGGATGACCGCGATGGACCTGCTGCCGCTGTGGGAGCCGGGGCAGACCGCGTACGTGTGCGGGTCCGCCGCGTTCGCCGAGGCCGCCGGCCAGCTGCTGGTCGGGATGGGGGTGGCGCCGTCCTCGATCCGGGTCGAACGCTTCGGGGCCTCCGGCGGACCGGCCGCGGGGGGCTGATCCCGGCGCCGACGGCGCGTCTCCTCGCGGCCCGGGGCGGGGGGCGTCCGAGGGGGTGCGTCGGGGTGGCTACAGTCGACCCGGAAACCGTGCTTAGGTGTGCCTAGCCTCATGCCGAGGCTCACACGGTGCGCTCGTCTGCACTGCCCCTCGTTCCGACCTCGGAGGATCGACCGTGAACCGGCCCGGGCGCGTCACCGCCACTGCCATCGCTGTGCTCACCGCCTCCGGCCTCCTGGCCGGCTGCGGCGGGGGCGCCTCGGACGCCGAGACGCTCACCGTATACAGCGCGCAGCACGAGAGCCTGGTCCGCACCATGCTCGAGGGCTTCACCGCGGAGACCGGTATCGAGCTGGAGTTCCGCGAGGCCAACGACCCGGAGCTGGCCAACCAGATCGTGCAGGAGGGCGAGGCGTCCCCGGCCGACGTATTCCTCACCGAGAACAGCCCGTCGATCGACACCCTGGAGCGCGCGGGGCTGCTCGCCCCTCTGGACCAGGCGACGCTCGACCAGGTGGGGGAGGAGTTCCGGCCGGAGTCGGGGAACTGGACCGGGTTCGCGGCCCGCTCGACCGTGCTCGTCTACAACCCCGCCGTCCTGTCGGCAGCGGAGCTGCCCGCGTCGATCCTCGACCTGGCGGAGCCGGAGTGGGAGGGGCGCATCGGCATCGCCGCCGGTGGAGCGGACTTCCAGGCGATCGTGGCGGCCGTCCTCGCGCTGCGGGGCGAGGAGGTCACCCGGACCTGGCTGGCGGGGCTGGAGCGGAATGCGGACGTCTACCAGAGCAACAGCGCGGTGATGAAGGCCGCCGACGAGGGCGAGATCGACGCCGGCGTCATGTACCACTACTATTGGTACCGCGACCAGGCCGAGGGCGGTCTGGTCGGTGACGACGCCGAACTGCACTTCTTCCGCAACCAGGACCCGGGCGCCTTCCTCAGCGTCTCCGGCGCCGGCGTCCTGGCCTCCTCCGACCAGCCCGAGCAGGCCCAGCAACTGGTCGCGTACCTGACCGGCCCGGAGGCCCAGCAGCGGCTGGCGGACAGCTCGGCGTTGGAGTACGCCGTCGGCACCGGTGTCGCCTCCGCCGAGGCGCTGCCCCCGCTGGAGGGCCTGCAGGCGCCCGACGTCGACCCCGGTTCGCTGGACCAGCGGCGCGTCACCGAGCTGATGCAGGAAGTCGGGCTGCTCTGACCACCACGGCGACCCCGTTCGCGGGCGCCGGCGCGCCTGCTCCGTCGGCGCGCCCGGGCGAGGGCCGGTCTGCCCGGAGGCCGGACGGCGCCACCCGGGTGCGCCGGTCCCCGGCGGTGCTGGCCCTCGCGACGCTGGTCGCCGCGCTGGCCCTGCTGCCGCTGGGCCACATCGTCGGGTACGCCCTGGAGATCGGCTGGAGCGGCGTACGCGAGCTGGTGTTCCGCGACCGGGTGGCCGAGCTGCTGTGGAACACCGTCCGGCTGGCCGTGGGCACCGTCGTGTGCTCCGTCGTCCTCGGCGTCGGTGCGGCCTGGCTGGTGGAGCGGTCATCGGTCCCGGCGCGGCGGCTGTGGCACGTGTTGCTCGTCGCCCCGCTCGCGGTGCCGGCCTTCGTGAACAGCTACGTGTGGATCTCCCTGCTGCCCTGGCTGGACACCTACGCCGGGGCGCTGCTGGTGGTCACCCTGTCCTACTTCCCGTTCGTGTACCTCCCGGTGGCAGCGGCCCTCCGGGGGCTGGACCCCGCACTGGAGGAGACCGCCCGCGGCCTCGGGGCGGGGCACGGCGCGGTGTTCCGGCGGGTGCAGCTCCCCCAGCTGCGGGTCGCGGTGCTGGGCGGCAGCCTGCTGGTGGCGCTGCACGTGCTGGCCGAGTTCGGCGCGCTGCAGATGCTGCGCTTCCCGACCTTCACCACCGCGATCTACGACCAGTACCGGTCCACCTTCAACGGTCCGGGTGCGACGGTGCTGGCCGGCGTGTTGGTCCTGCTGTGCCTGCTGCTGCTGCTGGGTGAGCTGGGGCTGCGTGGCCGGGTCGGCCTCGCCCGGACCGGCGCCGGTGTCGCCCGGCGGTCCCGCCCGGTGGCGTTGCGCGGTCTGACCGTCCCCGCCCTCCTGGCGCTGGCGGTGCTGGCCGGGCTCGCGGTCGGCGTCCCACTGGCCGGCGTCACCTGGTGGTTGGTGCGCGACACCCGCGCCGCCCTCGACCTCTCGGACCTGGCCGGCACCACCGGGACGACGCTCGTCCTGGCCGCCGTCGCCGCACTGGCGACCACGGCCCTGGCGCTCCCCACGGGCTGGCTCGCCGTGCGGGCCCGTAGTCGGGTGTCCACCCTGCTGGAGCGGAGCACCTACCTGGGCAGCTCGGTGCCGGGCATCGTCGTCGCGCTGGCTCTGGTGGCGATCAGCATCCGGGCCGTGCCGTGGCTCTACCAGACGACCCCGGTGCTGCTGGCTGCCTACGCGATCCTCTTCCTCCCGCGGGCCATCGTGAACGTCCGCTCCGCGGTGGAGCAGACCCCCCGGTTGTACGGCGACGTGGCCGCGTCGCTGGGCTCCTCGGGGATCGATCGACTGCGCCGGGTGACGGTGCCGCTGCTGGCTCCCGGCCTGGGGGCGGGCGCGGCGCTGGTGTTCCTGGCCGTGGTCACCGAGCTGACGGCGACACTGCTGCTGGCGCCCACCGGGACGGCGACGCTGGCCACGGCCTTCTGGTCGGCGAGCAGCGCGCTGGAGTACAGCGCGGCTGCGCCCTACGCGCTGGTGATGATCCTGCTCTCGGCGCCGGCCACGGTGCTGCTCTCCCGCGACGCCCGACGAGGTCTGACCACATGAGCTCCCTGACCGTGCAGCAACTGACCAAGTCCTTCGGGTCCACGCCGGTGCTCGCTGGTGTCGACCTGACGGTGCCGGGTCGCAGTCTCACCGCTCTGCTGGGCCCGTCCGGGTGCGGCAAGACCACCCTGCTGCGGCTGATCGCCGGCTTCGAGGAGCCCGACGCGGGAACGGTCAGCCTGGGTGGCGAGGTGGTGTCCGGCGACGGGCGCACGGTGCCCGCCCGCCGGCGCGGCATCGGCTTCGTCCCGCAGGAGGGCGGGCTGTTTCCGCACCTCACCGTGGCCGGCAACATCTCCTTCGGGCTGCCCCGACGGGAGCGTCGCGACCGGGGAAGGGTGCGGGAGCTGCTGGCGCTGGTCGGCCTGGACCTCGCGCTGGCCGACCGGCACCCGCACCAGCTCTCCGGCGGGCAGCAGCAGCGGGTGGCGCTCGCGCGGGCGTTGGCTCCCCGGCCGTCCCTCGTGCTGCTGGACGAGCCCTTCTCCTCGCTGGACGCCACGCTGCGGGAGGAGACCCGCCGTGAGGTCGCCGGGGCGCTGCGGGCGACGGGGGCCACCGCCGTCCTGGTCACGCACGACCAGGCAGAGGCGCTGTCGATGGCCGACCAGGTCGCCGTCATGCGTGGCGGCCGGCTGGTCCAGCTCGCCGATCCGCAGACGCTCTACCGACGCCCCCGCGACCTGGACACCGCCGCCTTTGTCGGGGAGGCGGTCGTGCTGGACGCCGACGTGCGCGGCGGGTGGGCGCGCTGCGCGCTGGGCTCGGTCCCGGTGGCCGCGGGGTGCCCCGACGGGACGGCGCGGGTCCTGCTGCGCCCCGAGCAGCTCCGGCTCGGTCCTCCGGTCGCCGGTGCCGCGCTCGCGGTGGTGCACAGCGTGGACTTCTACGGCCACGATGCGCGCGTGCTGCTCGACCTCGCGCCGGGGCTGCGGGTGGCGGCGCGGCTGGACGGTGCCGACCTGCCAGCCGGCGGACAACAGGTCGCGGTCTCCGTCGCGGGTACGGCGCTGGCCTTCCCCCGGGCCGACGCCCCCCTCCGCGAGTCCGTTCCCTCGCCGTGACGGTCGTCGGACCGAAGGGCGGTGGAGGGCAACTACTTAGGGGTGCCTAAGCTAATTCTGTGGATTTCTTCGTCTTCACCGTGGATCCGGCTTGCGCGCACGACGTCGTCGTCGGCGGGGCGGCCGGCGTCGTCGTGGACTGGGAACGCCGGGGGAAGGCGCGTCGGCAGCTGGGAGAGGGCACGCAGATCAACGCGGACACTCCCGCCGACCTCCGCCGGGTGCGTGCCGCCACCGACGGCCGGGTGCTCTGCCGGCTCAACGGCTTCGGGCCCTGGACCGCCGGGGAGGTCGAGGAGGCGCTCACCTCCGGTGCCGACGAGATCCTGCTGCCGATGGTGCGTGAGGCCGAGGAGGTGGACCGCACCCTGGAGCTGGTCGCCGGCCGCTGCGGCGTCGGCATCCTGATCGAGACCCAGGGCGCCGTCGAGCAGGCGGCCGCACTGGCCGCCCGGCCACTGAGCCGGGTCTACGTCGGCCTCAACGACCTGCGCATCGACCGCCGCTCGCGCGAGCTGTTCCGGCCCCTCGTCGACGGCACCGTCGACGCCGTCCGGGCGGTGGTCACCGTCCCCTTCGGCGTGGCGGGGCTCACCCTGCCCGGCGGCGGGTGGCCGGTGCCCACCCGGCTGCTGGCTGCTGAGCTGGTGCGCGTGGGCGCCGACTTCACCTTTCTCCGCCGCTCGTTCCACGCCGACATGGTGGGCAGGGACCCGTCCGTGGAGCTGCCCCGGATGCTTGCGGGCCTGACCGATCTGAGGTCGGCCCCGGCCGACCGGGCTGCCGCCGACCGCCGAGCCCTGGTGGCGGCGGTCGACGAGGCCGGGCGGTCGTCCATCGAACCGTCGGTCCCCGCCCCGATGCCGCAGTCGGCGTGAGGGCCCTGGTCACCGGGGCCGGCGGATTCGTCGGCCGGCACCTGGTCGACCGGCTGCGTGCGGATGGCTGGGACGTCGTCGGCCTCACCCGGGCGCAGGTCGACCTGGCCGACCCGCGGGGCGGCGCAGCCGCCGTCGCCGCGGCCGATCCGGACGTGGTCTTCTCCCTGGCCGCAGGCCGGGCCAAGGCAACCGCCGCGGAGCGGGCCGCCACCACGGCGGTGAACACCAGCCCCTGGCTCGTCGACGCGCTGCCCGACCGCTGCCGCACGGTCGTCCGGCTGGGGTCGTCGACCGAGTACGCCGCCGCAGCGCACCCACTGGCCGAGGACGCCGCCCTGGCGCCTCGGGGCTTCTTCGGCGCGACCAAGGCCGCCGGCTCGCTGCTGCTGCAGGCGGCCGCGGCCGAGCGCGGTGTGCGGGCGGCGGTGCTGCGCGCCTTTCAGGTGTACGGGCCGGGGGACCACGCCACCCGGCTGGTGCCCACCGTCCTGCGGGCCGCGGCCACCGGCGGCGTCGTTCCGTTGCCGGGCCACGTCAGCCGGCGCGACTGGGTCTGGGTGGAGGACGTGGTGGACGCCTGCGTCCGGGCGGCGCGGGCCGACGACCTGCCCCCTGGAGTGGTGCTCAACATCGGCACGGGGGTGCAGACCAGCACCGAGGAGCTCGTGGCGATCGCCCGTGAGGTGACCGGCCGGGCGATCGCCACGGCTCCCGGGGCCCACCCCGGCCGCTCGTGGGACACCGCCGACTGGGTGTGCGACCCGGCCGCGGCTGCCCGGTTGCTCGGGTGGCGACCGACCGTCGACCTGGCCACCGGGCTGGCCCGGACCTGGGCCAGCTCCGAGGCGCACGGCGACCCCGCAGCCGGGGGCAGCGGGGCCGCAGCCCGGTGACCGGATCCCGGGTCGCCGTCGTCGTCCCCGTGTACGGCAACGCCCCGACCCTCGGCCCACTGGTGGAACGGCTGGCCGCCGCGCTGGCCGGGTGGGATTGGCGGCTGCGTCTGGTCATCGACGCCTCGCCCGATGACAGCCTGGCGGTGGCCGAGGAGCTGGCCCGCGCCGATCCGCGGATCGCGGTCACGGTGCTGACGGTCAACGTCGGTCAGCATGCGGCCCTCACCCGCGGCCTGGTGGACGAGCGGGATGCCGATGCGTGGGTGTGCCTCGACGCCGACCTGCAGGACCCACCGGAGGCGGTGCCCGGGCTGCTGGAGCGGTTGGCCCGCGGGGACGTGGGCGCGGTCTTCGCCGGGCGGCGGGGACGGTACGAGTCCCCGGTGCGGCGGGCCACCGGTGCGGTCCACCGCCGCCTGGCCGCCTGGCTGACCGGCCTGCCCCCCGACGCGGGTGCCTTCCTGGTGATGGGGGCGGACGTCCGTGCCGCCGTCGTCACCGGACGTGTGCCCAGCATCGTGCTGGCCGTCGGCACCTCGGGGCAGCCGGTCGCCAGCGTGCCGGTGATCCGGGATCCCCGGCCGGTGGGTGACTCGGCCTGGACCGGGCGGGCGAGGCTGGCCCAGTCGGTCCGGTCGCTGGTCTGGGCCCTGCGCTCCCGGGGCTGAGCCGGCGCACGAGTGCCGCGCCGGCGGGTGCAGGTCAGCGCCGGCCCGGACGGTCCCAGCGCTGGACGATCAGATCGGTCTTCGTCGCCGGGAACTCCCATCGTCCGGTCTGCCGGAGCCCGGCCCCGATCAGCACGGCGTCGTCGTCGGTGGGGACCGGTTCACCGTCGATCAACCGGCGGACCAGCCACACCCGGTCGGCGCTGCCCGGGGCGTCGTCCGGTGGCAGGACGACATCGGGGCGGAGGTTCGGAGCCGACACCCGGACGTAGTGGTCCAGTCCGGTGGCCGAGCGCTGGTCCGCGGCGACGACGGGCTCCCCGGGGCGGTGCACCTGCGCCAGCAGGGCCACCACCTCGTCGGCCCGCTCCCGCGGTCCCCGATCGGCCAGTGGGGCAGCGGCCACCAGGGAGCAGCCCACCAGCAGTGCGGCCACCGGGCCGCGCGCCTCCCGTGGCAGCGACCAGGCGCCGGCTGCGGCGAGCACGCCGAGCCCGATCAGCCCGACGAGCAGGTACCTCGGGTGGTAGACCGGCCGCAGCTGCTCGATGGCGATCAGCAGGGCCAGCGGCACCAGCACCCACGTCGCGGCCACCACGCGGACGCCGCGGGCCCGCGCTGCGCCCACCAGCGCCAGGCCGACGGTCAGGTAGAGCGCCGGGCCGCGCCCGCCCGTCCAGGCCGCCGCCGCCAGCGCAACCAGCTCCCCGCCGGTGTCGCGGAGGTGCTCGGCATTGCGGCTGCCGGTGCCGTTGAGCAGGTTGACCACGATCAGCCCGACGGTCGGCAGGACGGCGACCGCCCCGACGGCGGCGGGTCCGACCGCCCGGCGGCCGCGCAGCACCAGCGCCGCCACCACGAAGGCGGCGAGCACGGTCGCGGCGTACCAGTGGGCCAGGCCCATGCCCGCGCCGGCCAGGCCGAACAGCACGAGGCCGGAGGGCGGGTCCTGCAGCCAGCGGGTCAGCCCCAGCAGCGCCCCGCCGGTCGCGAGCACTGCCAGCCCGTAGCTGCGCGCCTCCACCGCCTGCTCCAGCAGGAGCGGGCTGCTGGCGACCACCACCCCCGCCAGGACGCCCGTCGAGGTGCCGGCCAGCCGGCTGACCGCGCGGGTGATCAGCGCCAGCCCGCCGGAGGCGGCCAGGAGCGACAGCACCCGCAGGGAGGTGTCCCCGCCCAGGCCGGGCAGCGTGCCCCAGGCCCAGGTGACCAGGTAGTACGGGGCGTTGTAGGACGGTGGCACGTCGACCAGGTAGCTCGTGGTGCCCTGGCCCTGGACGACCGCCCGCACGATGGTGCCCAGCGACCGCCGGGAGACCTCCGCGGTGAACAGCTCGTCGAACCACAGCCCGTGGCCGGGGAGCAGGAGCACGGTGCCGAGGGCGAGCAGAAGGGCAGGGGGCAGCATCTCCCACGGCCGCCAGCGCCGGCCGGCAGGCCGCTCGGCGCCGCGTTCGACGCGGGGGCCGACCGTTGCCCCGGCCACCTGTGTCACGGGCGCAGCCTAGCCGCCCCCCGGGTGACTTAGGGGAGGCTTCCCTCTGGCGTGAGCGATGGCATGCTGTGCTGATCACCTCCTGGGGGCTGCCGGCCCAGCGTGGCAACCAGGTCGCCCGCCACCGCTGCCCCGCCGTTGGCGGTGAGCACCCGTGCGCCGAGATGTCGACGCCGGCGGACCCAGCAGCGCGGTGTCGGGCCGGACTCCGAGCGCCTCGAGATGGCCGAGCGCCTTGAGGTGGCGGTTGCCGCACGCGGTGAAGACGCCGCAGCGCCCGGGGCGTGCACCACGGGCTCGGGGATCCGCTCGTGGTCGACGCGCACGCGCCGGGTCCGCTACCCGGCCCGGGTCAGCGGAGAAACGGCGTCCGGTCGACGTGTGACCCCGTCTTTGACGGGTGTGCGCACCTCGGCACCGGGTAGATCGCGCCCGGACCGCGGCGCCCGACTGCCCGGCCGTCGTGACAGGAGAGGAACACCGTGGCCATCCGCGAGGAGGACGCCCGGGAGGAGCTCGGCGAGACGCCGGGGCCGACCGAGGACGAACTGCAGCAGGCGTTCGACACCATCGTCAGCGACGGCGCGCAGCGTCTGCACCGCAGCTGGCGGGAGGTCCTCACCACCGGCTTCGCCGGCGGCCTGGAGGTGGCCACCGGGATCCTGCTGCTGCTCGCGGTCTACGCCGAGACCGGCAGCCACCTGCTGGCCGGCCTCGCCTTCTCGGTGGGTTTCATCGCCCTCCTGCTGGCCCGCAGCGAGCTGTTCACCGAGGGCTTCCTCGTGCCGGTCACCGCGGTGGCGGCCGGCCGGGCCGGCTACGCGCAGCTGGGCAAGCTGTGGAGCGGGACCCTGCTGATGAACCTGCTGGGCGGCTGGCTGGTGGCCTGGCTGGTCGCCCACGCCTTCCCGGAGCTGGGCGACACGGCCATCGAGAGCGCCGCGCACTTCGTGGACGCACCGCTGGACCTCCAGTCGGCCTCGCTGGCGATCCTGGCGGGGATCGCCATCACGCTGATGACCCGGATGCAGCACGGCACCGAGTCGGACGGGGTGAAGGTGGTCGCCGCGGTGGCGGGCGGCTTCCTGCTCGCCGGGCTGCAGCTGTTCCACTCGATCCTGGACTCGCTGCTCATCTTCGTCGCGCTGCACGCCGGTGCGCCGTTCGGCTACGGCGACTGGCTGGCCTGGTTCTGGTACACCACGCTGCTCAACATGGCCGGTGGCCTGTTCGTGGTCACCCTGCTCCGGCTGGTCCGCAGCAAGGACATGATCAAGGACGAACGCGCCGCGGCCGGCGACGACTGAACGGTCAGCCCCGGACCGCGCGGCGCATCGCCGTCACGTAGCGGTCCAGGGCCAGGGACTGCACCCAGCTGCTGATCGGAGCGCCCAGGCGGGCGAGCGGGGTGGCCAGCCGGGAGAAGGCGCGCAGCTCGTAGTGCACCTCGCCGTCGGGCGCCCGCGTGACGACGAAGCTCTCCTCGCCGCTCTCCGGGTGGCCGGGGAGCGTGCCGTAGCCGAACCCGCGGCGGTACGGCTCGTCGACCACCCAGACGACCCGGCACGGGATGTCCAGGCCCAGCCGGCGCAGCCCGGCGGTCATCAGGACGACGGTGCCGACCGTGCTGGCCGGTCCGCTGGCCTGGATCCGCAGGCCGGCGGCGCGCTGAGCCGCCCAGCGGAACACCGCGGCGGCGGCGCGGTCGAACTCCGTCGCGCCCGAGCCGATCCGCTCGCGGCGGTCGACGTGGTCGTAGCCGGCCGGCAGCTCGGCGTCCCGGGTGGCGCCCACCTCGGGGTAGGTGAACGGTGCGTCGGCCAGCTGGGTGAGCGTCGTGCGGCGGAGGATTCCCACCCGGCCAGTGTGCCCGGCCGGTCAGGACCGGGCGCTGTGCGCCCTCAGGCGGTGCTCCAGCTGCGTGACCAGCGCCGGCAGCTCGGCCGCGGGGACCGCCCCACCCAGCCAGAAGCCCTGGATCTCGTCGCAGCCCAGGGCGCGGAGGTCCTGCCACGTCGCGGCGCTCTCCACGCCCTCGGCGACCACCCGCAGCCCGAGGTCGTGCGCCAGCCCGATGATCGCCCGCACGATCGTCCGTGAGCCGGCGTCGGTCAACATGCCCATCACGAACGACCGGTCGATCTTCAGCGTCTGCACCGGCAGCCGGGTGAGGTAGGCCAGCGAGGCGTGCCCGGTGCCGAAGTCGTCCACCGACAGGCCGACGTCGAGCACCCGCAGCTGGCGCAGCACCTCCAGCGCCCGCGCCGGGTCGTCCATCACGGCGGTCTCGGTGATCTCCAGCTCCAGCGCGCCCGGGGCCACCCCGGCATCGCGGAGCAGCGCGGCGATGCGCCCGGGCAGCGTCAGGTCGCCGAGGCTGCGCGCGGAGAGGTTGACGGCGACCCGCAGCGGGCGGCCGGCGTCGGCCCAGCTGCGGCTGTCGGCGAGCGCCTGCACCAGGACGGCGTCGGTGAGCTCGTGGATCAACCCGGTGTGCTCGGCCAGGTCGATGAACGCCCCGGGCAGCAGGAGGCCCCGGCGGGGGTGCTCCCAGCGCAGCAGGCCCTCCACCCCGATCACCCGGCCCGTGCGCAGGCACGCCTGCGGTTGGTAGTGCAGCCGCAGTTCGCCGCCGGCGACGGCCCGGCGCAGCTCGCCGTGGAGAACTAGCCGGTCGGCGTCGAAGGTGTCGATCGCGGGGGAGTAGACGACCAGCCCCGTCCGGTGGGCCCGGGCGTCGGAGAAGGCGACGTCGGCCCGGCGCAACAGCTCGGTCGGTTCGGTCACCGGGCCGGCCGCCAGCCCGGCGGACGCCGAGAGGTCCAGCACCAGGTCGCCCAGCCGCACCGGCTGCTGCAGCGCGGCGAGCAGCTGCGCGGACGAGGTGTCCGGGTCTGCGGCGGCCGGCCCGCTGAGCAGCACGCCGAACTCGTCGCCACCCAGGCGCGCCACCAGGGCGCCGGGCGGCGCGTCGTCGGTCAGCCGGGCCGCGACCGCGCACAGGAGGTCGTTGGCGGTGCGGTGGCCGAGGGTGGCGTTCACGTCGCCGAAGCCGTCGAGGTCGATGAGCAGCAGGGCGGGCGGAGGGCCGGCGTCGCCGGCGAGCGCGGTCGCCAGACCGGAGAAGAAGGACTCGCGGTTGGGCAACCCGGTGAGCACGTCGTGGCTGGACCGGTAGGAGAGGTCGGACTCGGCGCACGCCCGGCGGCGGTGCTCGCGCTTGAGCTGGGCCCCACGCCGGGCGCCGAAGCCGATCATGAACAGGTGACTGCCGGCCAGCACCACGACCAGGTGGTCGACCGGCACCGGCCCCTGGGACCACCGGACCAGGGTGGCGGGCAGGTCCGCGACCACGCTGAGCGCACCGAGGGCGACGGTGAGGAGCACGACCACGCCGATCTCGACCAGCACCGTGCGGCGCAGTTCGGTCACGTCCCGCCCCGTGCCTCGCATGCCGCCTCCTGGCGCCGGTGGCGCCGGCCGTCCGTGACCGAGTGCCCGATCCGGACATGGTGGTGCACAACCCATGTCGGCAGGGGCGTCCCGGGGTGTCGGTCATCCCTTCGAGGGGCGGGATGGCCCGGGCCGGAGCGGTACGTTGTGCGCACTGTGCTGCCCGCCGTCACCGCCACCCGCTACGTCACCCCGTTGCGCGAGGGTGGCTCGCTGCCCGGCCTCATGGAGGCCGACGACCTCGGCACCTACGTGGTCAAGTGGCGGGCGGCCGGGCAGGGCGTGAAGGTGCTCGCCGCCGAGGTCGTCTGCGGTGAGCTGGCCCGCCGGCTGTCGCTGCCGGTGCCGGCGCTGGTCACCGTCGACGTCGCACCCGAGCTCGCGGTGGGGGAGCCGGACTTCGAGGTGCAGGAGCTGCTGCGCAACTCGGCCGGGGTGAACCTGGGCATGGACTACCTGCCCGGCGCGCTGGACTTCGAGGCCGGCGCCGCCCAGGTGTCGCCGGAGCTGGGCGGGCGGGTGCTGTGGTTGGACGCGCTCATCGGCAACGTGGACCGGTCCTGGCGCAACCCGAACATGCTGTTCTGGCACGGCCGGCTGCACCTGATCGACCACGGCGCCTCGCTCACCTTCCACCACAACTGGGCCGGCGCCGCCGCCGCGGTCACCCGCCCCTACGACGCCGCCCAGCACGCGCTGGTCGAGTGCGAGCCCGACGTGCCGGGCGCCGACGCCGCGCTGGCCTCCCGGGTCACCCGGGAGCTGCTGACCGAGGTGCTCGCGCTGGTGCCGGACGCGTGGCTGGAAGGGCCCACGCCCGACGAGGGGCCTGCGACGGTGCGCGCCCGCTACGTCGACCAGCTGCTGGCCCGCCTCGCCGCCCGCGACGCCTGGCTGCCCGGCCTGGTCGCCAGCGCCCGGGCCGGCGGCGCCGGACGGCGGTCGGCGCCCCGCGGGCAGAACCGGCCGTCCTGGCTGGGGCCGCCGCCGCCCGAGGGGGTGACGCAGCGGTGAGGCAGACCTTCGAGTACGCCGTGCTGCGGGTGGTGCCGCGGGTGGAGCGGGGGGAGTGCCTCAACGCGGGGGTGCTGGTCTACTGCCGGCAGCTGGACTACCTGGGCGCCCGGCTGCACCTGGACGTCGACCGGCTGCGCGCGCTCGACGCGACCGCCGACCCGGCGGCCATCGGCGCCGCGCTGCAGGCGGCCGGCGACGTCTGCGCGGCCGAGCCCGCCGCAGGGGCGGCCGGCCGGGAGGCGCTGGGCTCGCGGTTCCGCTGGCTCACCGCGCCACGGAGCACCGTCGTCCAGCCGGGCCCGGTGCACACCGGCCTGACCGCCGACCCGGACGCCGAGGCCGACCGGCTGCTGAGGCTGCTCGTCCTCCCGGTCGAGGGCTGAGGGCACGACCGCGCAGTCGCGGTCGGTCGGCACGGTGTGTGCCCGCCGTCCAGCGGTCCCGTCGGACCCCGCTGGTAGATCCGGTGCATGGAGATCACCGCGGTGGGCGTCGCCGCCACCGACCTGCGCCGGGCCGTCGCCTTCTACGAGCTGCTCGGGTTCCGCTTCCCGCCGTTCGACGACGGCGAGGAGCACGTGGAGGCCACGCCGGGCACCGGGGCGCGGCTCATGGTCGACACGATCGCGATGCTGACCGAGCTGCTCGGGGAGGCGCCCCGGCCGGGCACCGGCGCGGCGTTCGCGAGCCGCCTCGGCAGCCCGGCAGAGGTCGACGAGGTGGTCGCCCGGGTGGCCGCGGCCGGGCACACGGTGGTGCTGGCGCCGTGGGACGCTCCGTGGGGGCAGCGCTACGCCACGGTCGCCGACCCCGACGGGTACCGGGTCGACCTCTACGCGTCGCTGCCCGGCTGACGATCCGGTGCCAGCAGGCTGTCGACCTGCGCGGCGAGCTCCGGGTCGGTGTCGGTGAACGGGGCGAGCGCCTCGTCGGTGCGGCGGGCGTACTCGACGTCCAGCTCCGTCACGCCGCCGGCGGAGTGCGTCGTCAGGAAGACGCGCAGGGTGCGCCACCGGACGTCGACGTCGGGGTGGTGGTCCAGCTCGTCGGCGGCCAGGGCGAGGTCGGCCATCACCTCTGCGGCGTCGGCGAAGTCGATGCCCTGCACCGTCCGTTCGATGCCGGAGGTGTCACCCGCCCACTCGGGGAGCTCGGCAAGAGCGGCGGTGAGCTGGTCGGGCGTCAGCGGGGTGCGGCGGGCCATGCCCCGATCCTGCCGCTCAGACGTGCAGGCCGCACTCGACCTTGTTCTTGCCGGCCCAGCGGCCGGCGCGGGGGTCCTCGCCGGGGGCCACGGGTCGGGTGCACGGCGCGCAGCCGATGGAGGCGTAGCCGATCTCCTGCAGCGGGTTCACCGGCACCTGGTGCTCGGCGATGTAGGCGTCGACGTGCTCCTGCGTCCAGGCCGCCAGTGGGTTCACCTTCACCATGCCCCGCTTGGCGTCCCAGTCGACGACCTTGGTGCCCGCCCGGGTGACCGCCTCGTCGCGGCGCACGCCCGAGCCCCAGGCGACGAAGCCGGCCAGCGCCTGTGCCAGCGGCTGCACCTTGCGCAGCGAGCAGCACAGGTCCGGGTCGCGCTCGTACAGCTTGGCTCCGTGCTCCGCGTCCTGCTCGGCCACCGACAACGGCGGCTGCACGTTGTGCAGCGTGATCGGCAGCACGCCGGTGATCCAGTCGCGGGTGCCGATGGTCTCGGCGAAGTGGTACCCGGTGTCGAGGAACACGACGTTCACCCCGGGGACGGCGCGGCTGGCCAGGTGCGCCAGCAGGCCGTCGGCCATGCTCGAGGTGATCGCGAACCCGTCGCCGAAGGTCTCCCCGGCCCAGGTGAGCACGGCGAGGGCCTGCTCGACCGGGTCGGCGATGCCGGCGAAGCGCGCGTCGGCCTCGGCGGCCAGCTCCGGTGTCGGCTGGACGACGGCGATGGTCACGATCGGTTCACCCCAGTTCCGGTCAGGTGCACGGTGAAGGTCCGCAGGCAGGCGGTGCAGTGCCAGCCCTCGCCCTCGGGGACGAGCTCCTCGTCGCCGCAGTACGGGCAATGGAACACAGGAAGCTGACGGGAACTTCCCCGTCGCGGCTCGCCCTCCTCCGACATGGTCAGACCAGCCACTCCTCTTCGGCGCGGGAGACGTACGCGGCGAACCGCTCGCCGGGCTCGCGGCGCTCGAGGTAGCCGCGGAGCACCCGCTCGCAGTAGTCCGCGGTCTCCTCCTTGGTGATCTTGTGGCCGCGGAACTTGCGGCCGAAGGAGGCCTCGACCCCGAGGTGGCCGCCCAGGTGCACCTGGAAGCCCTCGACGCTCTCGCCGGCGGCGTTGCGGACGATCATGCCCTTGAAGCCGATGTCGGCGGTCTGGAACCGGGCGCAGCTGTTCGGGCAGCCGTTGACGTTGATCCCGATCGGCTCGTCGAAGTCGGGCAGCCGCCGCTCGAGCTCGGCGTACAGCTCCTGCGCGTGGTGCTTGGTCTCGACGATCGCCAGCTTGCAGAACTCCAGGCCGGTGCAGGCCATGGTGCCGCGGCGGAAGGCGCTGGGCCGCACCAGCAGGTCGTGCTCGGCCAGCGCGTCGACCAGGTCCTCGACGCGGGCGTCCGGGACGTCGAGGATCACCAGCTTCTGCTGGGTCGTCGTCCGGATCCGCCCGCCCTGGGTGCCGTACTCCTCGGCGAGGTCGGCGATCCGGGTCAGCAGCGTGCCGCTGAGCCGGCCGGTGCGCAGCGCGAAGCCGAGTGCGTTGAGGCCGTCCTTCTGCTTGCTGACGCCCACGTGGTCGCGCTGGTCGTGCTTCGCCGGCGCCGGGGCGGGTCCGTCGGGGAGCTGCTCGTGCAGGTACTCGTCCTGGAGCACCTGGCGGAACTTCTCCGGGCCCCAGTCGGCCATCAGGAACTTGATCCGTGCGTGGTTGCGCGACCGGCGGTAGCCGTAGTCGCGGAAGATCGCGGTGCACGCCGCCCAGACGTCGGTCACCTGGTCGGGGCGGACGAACACCCCGATCCGCTTGGCGAACATCGGGTTGGTCGACAGGCCGCCACCGACCCACAGGTCGTAGCCGGCCTCGCCGTCGGCGTTCACCACACCGACGAAGGAGACGTCGTCGATCTCGGGCTCGGTGCAGTGGTCGACGCACCCGGACATCGACGTCTTCCACTTGCGCGGCAGGTTGCTGAACTGCGGGTCGCCCAGGTACTTCTCCACGGTCTGGGCCAGCACCTCGGAGGCGTCGATGACCTCGTCCTCGAGCACCCCGGCCAGCGGGCAGTTCAGCATGACCCGGGGGACGTCACCGCAGGCCTCGGTGGTGGAGAGCCCGATGGACTCCAGTCGCCGCCAGATCTCCGGCACGTCCTCGATCCGGATCCAGTGCAGCTGCACGTTCTGCCGGTCGGTCACGTCGGCGACGTCCCGGCCGAACTCCGTGCTGATGCCGCCGATGACCCGCAGCTGCTCGGTGCTCAGCTGCCCGCCGTCGATGCGCACCCGCAGCATGAAGTACTCGTCCTCGAGCTCCTCGGGCTCCAGCACGGCGGTCTTGCCACCGGGGATGCCCTGGGCCCGCTGGGTGTAGAGCCCCATCCAGCGCATCCGGCCGCGCAGGTCGCCGGGGTCGATGCCGCCGAACCCGGTGTGCGCGTAGATGTCGAGGATCCGCTGGCGGACGTCCAGCCCGTCGGAGTCCTTCTTCATCCGCTCGTTCGGGTTCAGCGGTTCGCGGTAGCCCAGCGCCCACTGCCCCTGTCCGCGGACGGGGCGGTTGCTGCTGCGAGTGGGGGTCGACACGTCAGTCGTTCTCCTCTGCGCCGGCACGGGAGCGTGCGCGACGCGGCCGGGTGTGGGTGCAGCGGGGAGGCTGCGGGGGAGCGGGGCCGGGGTCAGCGCGCGGCGCGACAGGCGGCGCTGGAGACCCGCGCCAGGTCGACGTGCAGACGCGCCACGAGCAGGGCGCCGCAGTCCGTCACGCTTCGATGGTGCCACACCGGCCCGGCGGCGGTGTTCAGTCGGCCGCGGGGACGCCGAAGGACCGCCAGGCGCTCTCCAGCTCGATGAGCTCGGCGACCTGCGGCGGCATGGTGCCGGCGACGACGTCGGCCAGGGTCACGTTCTCCAGCACCCGTCGGTAGCCCTCCCGGGCGGCCACCCACACGTTGGCCAGCGACGCGGCAGGCCCCGGGTACTCGACGTCCTCGGGGCGCTGGCCGTGCACCTCGGCGAGGAATCCCTGCTCCACCCGCATCACCCGGGCGATGGAGACCTCCGACGGGGGCAGGGCGAGGCGGTAGCCGCCCTCCCGGCCGCGCTGGCTGGTGACCAGCCGGGCGTGCTGCAGGTCGCCGAGGATCGCCTGCAGGAACCGGGCCGGGATGCCCTGGGCCTGGGCGATCCGCTCCGACGTCAGCGACTCGGGCGACACGGAGGCCAGCTCGACGGCCGCCCGCACCGCGTAGTCGACCCGGGCTGAGATGCGCACGGGGCTCATCCTGCCGTGTCTGGTTGGCTGGACCGCGTGCTCCAGCTGAGGTTCACCACGTTGGTGGAGGCGCCGCTCACCGTCGCCTTCGACGTGGCGCGGTCGCTCGGCCGGCCGTGGCCGCAGCCGCTGCGGGAGGTCGCCTCCGACCGGCCGTGGTCCGACGTCTACGCGGCGGAGCCCGGCCGGGGCCTGCGCCGGCTGGTGCACACGCGGCACTTCTCGGCGACCGGCGCCGGCACCCTGGTCGAGGAGCAGGTCGACTGGGAGACGTCGCTGCCCGGTGTGCTCGGCGGGCTGGTCGACCAGACGCTGCTGCGCGGCCGCGTCGTCCGGGCGATGCAGGCCCACCTGGACGCCTTCGCCGCGGCGGCCGCCGAGCGGGCCCTGACGGTGACCCAGGTGGTCGGCGCCGCGCTGGTCGACGACCGGCGGCGGGTGCTCGTCGCGCAGCGCGGGTCGGGGCCGCTGGCCGGGCTGTGGGAGTTCCCCGGGGGCAAGGTCGAGCCGGGGGAGGCCGACCTCGACGCGCTGGTGCGGGAGTGCCGCGAGGAACTCGGCGTCGTCATCGCCCCGCAGTCGTTCCTGGGGGAGGTGCCGCTGGACGGCGTCGTCGCCGGGGGCGCGCCCGGGGCGTCGACCCTGCGGGTGTGGTGGGGGCGGGTGACCGGCGGCGAGCTGGTGGCCCACGAACACACCGAACTGCGCTGGGTGGCCGACGAGGAGCTCGAGGCGCTCGACTGGATCTCCGCCGACCGCCCGTTGCTCCCCGCCGTCCGCGCCCTCCTCGCTCGTCTCTAGCGGGGGCGGACGCACGAGAGCGCCGCACCCGGGAACAGGTGCGTCTCTCTCGGTCAGTGGATCAGCGGCTCACCCGACGGCGTCCCGGCCCTGGCCGCCGAGCTCCGGTGCCTCGTTCTTCTCCTGTCCATCGCCCTCACGGGTTCCTCGTCGGTCGGTCGTCTGCGGCGCGGAGCACTCCGTGTCGATGGTGCGCACACGGAAGGTGGGCCCGGCGTGTCCGGGTGTGTCTCGCCCCACACGCGAGATCGTTCGTCGCAGTCGGTCCCAACCCGGAAATCCCGAGGCGCGCCGCGCCGGTGTTGCACCGATCTTTCGGGTCGCGTGCAGCGATCCTGAGCAGAGGTCACAAGTTGGTGACGGTCGTGGACGGCCCCTCCGGGGCTGCTTACTGTCCTCCCGTCCGCTCTGCACGACCGGGTGTCTGCCAGATGCGTACGAACTCGTCACCGACCGGCCACCTCGCCGTCACCGGCAGGTCCCGGTTCCCGACCGCCTCCCGTGCCAGTCGCGGGTCGAGGAGGAAATCGAACGTGAAGTTGAGCAAGCGCAGCGCGATGCTCATCGCTGCCGGGGTCTCCGGCACGATGGTGCTGTCCGCCTGTGGCGGCAGCAGTGACAGCGGTGGCGGCGGGAGCGAGTCCGGCGGCGGGCGTGTCGTGTTCGGCGAGTCCACCGACTTCCCGGAGAACCTCTTCCCGAACATCGCCGCCGGGAACGCGGTGTCGACCGCCAACATCATCCACGGGGTCCTGCCCGGCGCCTTCAACGCGCTGCCGGACTTCAGCGTCGTGTACAACGAGGACCTGCTGACCGAGGAGCCGACCCTCGAAGAGGTCGACGGGCAGCAGGTGAACACCTACACGATCAGCCCCGACGCGGTGTGGAGCGATGGCACTCCGATCACCGCCGACGACTTCGAGTTCACCTGGCGCAGCAGCCGATCCGGTGACCCGGCGGACGGTGGCTGCCCGGCGAACCTGTCCACCACCGGCTACGAGCAGATCGCCTCGGTCGAGGGCTCGGGCGACGACAACAAGACCGTCACGGTCACCTACGAGACCCCGTTCTCCGACTGGCAGTCGCTGTTCAGCGGTGACTTCGGCGGCGGCGTCCTGCCCGCCCACCTGATGGACGACGACGACCCGGTGGCGCTCTGCGAGACCCTGACCGCCGGCTGGCCGATCGCCCAGGGCCTGCCCGAGGACATCTCCGGCGGCCCGTGGCAGCTCAAGGCGGAGAACATCGACGTCGGCAACCAGGTCGTCGTCCTGACGCCGAACCCCGAGTGGTGGGGCGAGGGGCCGAACCTCGACCAGCTGGTCATCCAGAACATCGGCAACGACCCGACGACTGCGGTCCAGGGTCTGCAGTCCGGTGAGCTCGGCGTCATCTACCCCCAGCCGCAGCTCGACCTGGTCGACCAGGTCGAGGGGCTGGCGCCGAACGTCGAGAGCGACATCACCTTCGGTCTGTCCTTCGAGCACCTGGACTTCAACGCCACGGACCCGATCCTGAGCTCGCTGCCCGTCCGCCAGGCCTTCACCATGGCCCTGGACCGCCAGGAGATCGTCGACCAGACCGTGGGCCAGTTCTCCAGCGACGCCGAGGTGCTGCAGAACCGGATCTACTTCAACAACCAGCCGCAGTACCAGGACACCGCTCCCGAGCAGTACAAGGAGCAGAACACCGAGCAGGCCCGGGCCCTGCTGGAGAGCGACGGCTGGGTCGCCGGCCCCGACGGCATCTACGCCAAGGACGGGCAGCGCCTGTCGGTCCAGATCGACACCACCGCCAACAACCCGCTGCGGCAGACCACCATCGAGGTCATGATCCCGCAGCTGGCCGAGGCGGGCATCGAGGCGACGTTCAACGCGAACCCGGACATCTTCGAGAGCGCCGAGTCGCCCACCTCCCTGGAGGGTGGCGGTTTCCAGGCCGCGCTCTTCGCGTGGGTCGGGTCGCCGTTCCGCGGCGCCACGCAGTCGATCTACACCCAGCCGCAGGGTGACAACATCCAGCAGAACTACTCGCGGCAGGGCACCCCGGAGATCGACGCCCTCTTCGCGGAGTTCGTGAGCGAGCCCGACCCCGAGGCGCAGGCCGAGCTGGGCAACCAGATCGACGCCCTGCTCTGGGAGCAGGTCGCCACGGTCCCGCTGTACCAGAAGCCGACCTTCATCGCGTACCAGAGCTCGATCAACGGCGTCGAGGACAACTCGACCCAGGCTGGTCCGCTGTGGAACTCGGCGACCTGGACCGTCGACAACTGACCTCAGGGTCGAGCACGAACCACCAGCACTGAGCACCACCCGAGCCCGGCGCCGCCGTCCTGACGGCGCCGGGCGCCGGATCCGCGGCCCCCTGGGACCTCCCTCCTGGGGGGCCGTGGCTCGTCCGGGCCGGGGCGCGTCGGTCGCGTCCACGCCCCGGAGCGGCCGGCGGTGGTCCCCGCTCACCGCCGGCCGGCGGGGACCGATGGTCGGCCGACTGCGGGCCATCCGGACGCTCCGCACACCTCGTCGTCCCGCACCGGACGGCTTTCGCTCCCGGCGTAAGGTCACCGCATGTTCTTCTTCACGATCCGGCGTCTGCTCGCGTCGGTCCTCGTGTTGCTGGTCAGTTCGTTCCTGGTCTTCGCGCTGTGCGCCGCCAGCTTCGATCCACTGGCGAGGTACTACAGCCAGAACCCCCGGCCGCCGGAGTCGTTCTTCATCAACCTCCGCGAGACCCTGGGCCTGAACGACAACTTCTTCGTCCGCTACTGGCGATGGCTCTCCGGGGTCCTCAGCGGCGACTTCGGCGAGACCATCAACGGCACCCCGGTCGCCGACCAGCTGTGGCCGCGGCTGATGGTGACCGGCCGGATGATCGTGGGTGCGGTCGTGATCGCCATCCTGCTGGCGATCATCGTGGGCGTCATCGGTGCCGTTCGGCAGTACAAGGCATCCGACTACACCCTCACGTTCATCGCCTACATCCTCATCGCGCTGCCGACCTTCTGGTTCGCCGCGCTGCTGAAGGAGTACGTCGCCGGTGGGGTGAACGACCTGTTCGGGCAGCAACTGCTGTACACGATCGGTGAGGAGACACCGGGGCTCGCGCTCTACGCCTCCGGCTGGGAACTCTGGTCCGACCGGCTCGGGCACCTCGTGCTGCCCACGATCAGCCTGGCCGCGCTGTCCTTCGCCGCCTGGAGCCGCTTCCAGCGCGCAGCGATGCTCGACGTGCTCGGGTCCGACTACATCCGGCTGGCCCGGGCCAAGGGGCTCACCTACCGCCGCACCGTGCTCCGGCACGGCCTGCGCAACGCGCTGATCCCGCTGACCACGGTGGTCGCGCTCGGCGTGGGCACCCTGCTCGGCGGCGCGGTCATCACCGAGACGGTCTTCGTCTGGCACGGCATGGGCGAGTACCTGCTGCGCAACGGCATCGGGCAGGACGACATCAACGTCGTGCTGGGGTGGCTGCTGGTCAGCGCCGTGTTCGTCGTCATCTTCAACCTGGTCGCCGACATCCTCTACGCGGTGCTCGACCCGCGCATCCGGCTGTCCTGACCCGGCATCGCGAGAAGGAACGAGCTCATGGCCTCCACCCAGACCACGACCGGCCCCACCGGGCCGGTGGTGCCCGCGACTCCGGGCGCTCCCGAGGGCACCGGGATCGACCGGGAGTTCGGCGTCAAGGCGCGCAGTCAGCGCCAGCAGATCCTCGGCCGCTTCCTGCGCAGCAGGATCGGGATGACCGGAGCGGTCATCTTCGCCCTGCTGCTGGCCTTCGGCTTCCTCGGCCCGCTGGTGACCGGCGTCGACTACGCCCAGCAGAACAGCAGCTTCCAGTCCGTCCCGCCGGGCACCGCCGGCTACGTCATGGGCAGCGACGCGATCGGCCGTGACCTCATGGCCGGGATCATGACCGGAGTCCAGCGCTCGCTGTTCATCGTGCTGCTCTTCGTCGTCATCGCGTTCCCGCTCGGGCTGCTGGTCGGGGCGCTGGCCGGCTACTTCGGCCGGTGGGTCGACAGCGTGCTCATGCGGCTGGTCGACCTGATCCTCACCGTGCCGCTGCTGGTCGTGCTGATCGTCGTCGCCAGCAACTTCCCCGGCTCCCGGACGCCGCTGGGCGTCGGCATCATCCTCGGTCTCTTCGGCTGGCTGGACCTGGCCCGCATCGTGCGCAGCCAGTTCCTCTCCCTGCGGGAGAAGGAGTACGTCGAGGCCGCGCACGCGATGGGCGCCTCCAACCGGCGGATCATCTTCCGGCACCTGATCCCCAACGCGCTCGGCTCGCTGATCGTCTGGACGACGCTGGCCGCGGCCACCGCGATCACCCTCGAGGCCGCGCTGACCTACCTGGGCTTCGGCGTCAACGGCGCCAACCAGACCTCGCTCGGCCGGCTGGTCTCCGACGGCGTCCAGGCGGCGAGCACCCGCCCCTGGCTCTTCTACTTCCCCGGCCTCGCCCTGCTGATCATCGTGCTGTCGATCAACCTGATCGGCGACGGCATCCGCGACGCCTTCGACCCGAGCAACCGCCGCGTGCGGGCCTGACAGACCTGATGACGGAGAGCTCCTTGTCCACTTCTGCCGGGTCCACTTCTGCCGGGTCCACTCCTGCCGGGTCGACCCTCGCCGGCGCGACCTCGCTGGGCAGCCTCAGCGACTCCCGCACCACCGGCGGCCGCGACGGCGCCGACCCGAACGCCCCCCTGCTGGAGGTCACCGACCTCAACGTCCGGTTCCCCACCGAGGACGGCCTGGTGCACGCCGTCCGCGGCGTCGACTACACGCTGCGCTCCGGTGAGGTGCTCGGCATCGTCGGCGAGTCCGGTTCGGGCAAGTCGGTCACCTCGCTGGCGGTGATGGGCCTGCTGCCGGGATCCGCCCGGGTGACCGGCTCGGTGAAGTACCGCGGCCAGGAGCTGCTGGGGCAGAGCGACCGCAGCATGTCGCGCGTGCGCGGCAAGGGCGTGTCGATGATCTTCCAGGACCCGATGACGTCGCTGGACCCGGTCTACAAGGTCGGGGCGCAGATCGAGGAGACGCTGCGCATCCACGACAAGTCGCTGTCGTCGAAGGCCTCCGAGGCCCGCGCCGTCGAGCTGCTGGAGCTCGTCGGCATCCCCAACGCCGGGGAGCGGGTGCGCTCCTACCCGCACGAGTTCTCCGGGGGCATGCGGCAGCGCGTGGTCATCGCCATCGCGATGGCCAACCAGCCCGAGGTGATCATCGCCGACGAGCCCACGACGGCGCTGGACGTCACCGTGCAGGCGCAGATCCTCGAGGTGCTGCAGACGGCGCTGCAGGAGACCGGCGCCGCGATGGTGATGATCACCCACGACCTGGGCGTCGTCGCCGGGATCGCCGACCGCGTGCTGGTCATGTACGCCGGCCGGCCGGTGGAGGTCGGCAGCGTCGAGGAGATCTACTACGAGCCGCGGATGCCCTACACCCTGGGGCTGCTCGGCTCCCTGCCCCGGCTGGACTCCAGCACCCGTGAGCGGCTGACCCCGATCGTCGGCGCTCCGCCGTCCCTGGTGAGCCTGCCCCCGGGGTGCCCGTTCGCGCCGCGCTGCCCGCTGCACGTCGCCGAGTGCGACGAGGCCGAGCCGCCCCTGCTGCAGGTGTCCCCGGGGCACAACGCGGCGTGCATCCGCACCGAGCAGGTCGCCGCGGCCCACGGTCACGCCGCCGACGTGTTCAGCGCTACTGCCCAGGACCGCACGCTGGCCGCCGGGGCACTGCCGGCCGACGTGGCCGGCACCGAGGTCGACCGGGACGCAGCCACCCCGGCGACCCCGCCGGACGACCAGACCGAGCCCGGTGCCGCGCGCACCGGGAGTGACACCGGCAGCGTGATCAGCGACCGCGGTGCCAGCAACGGAGGACGGGCATGAGCGCCCCCACGACCGAGCGCCCCGCGGGGGGCGCCGCGACCCGCGAGCCGATCCTGTCGGTGCGCGGGCTGGAGAAGCACTTCCCGATCAAGGGCGGCGGGCTGATCAAGCGCACCGTCGGTGCGGTCCGCGCCGTCGACGGCGTCGACCTCGACCTCTACCCGGGGGAGGTGCTCGGGCTGGTCGGCGAGTCCGGCTGCGGCAAGTCGACCACCGGGCGGGCCATCCTCAACCTCCAGCCGGCCACCGCCGGCTCGGTGGTGTTCCAGGGCCGGGAGCTCGTCGGCCTGGGCCGCAAGGCGATGCGGCCCCTGCGCCGGGACATCCAGCTGGTGTTCCAGGACCCCTACGCGTCGCTGAACCCGCGCCTGCCGGTGTTCGACATCATCGCCGAGCCGCTGATCATCCACGGGCTCACCCAGGACGAGACCGAGCTGCGCGCCCGCGTGCGCGAGCTGGTGGAGACCGTCGGGCTCAACCCCGAGCACACCAACCGGTACCCGGCGGAGTTCTCCGGCGGGCAGCGGCAGCGCATCGGCATCGCCCGGGCCCTGGCGCTGCAGCCCAAGGTGCTCGTGCTCGACGAGCCGGTGTCCGCGCTGGACGTCTCCATCCAGGCCGGGGTCATCAACCTGCTCGAGGACCTCAAGAACGAGCTGGGCCTGAGCTACCTGTTCATCGCCCACGACCTGTCCGTGGTGCGGCACATCTCCGACCGGGTCGCCGTCATGTACCTCGGGCGGATCATCGAGGTCGCCGACCAGGAGGAGCTGTTCACCCGGCCGGCGCACCCCTACACCCAGGCGCTGCTGTCGGCGATCCCGCTGCCCGACCCGCGCCGCGAGCGGCAGCGCCAGCGGATCATCATCAGCGGCGACGTGCCCAGCCCCGCGAACCCGCCGTCGGGCTGCCGGTTCCGCACCCGCTGCTGGAAGTTCGCCAACGTCCTGACCGACACCCAGCGGCAGCAGTGCATCGACGTCGACCCGCCCCTGGAGGAGCGCGGCACCGGGCACCTCAACGCCTGCCACTACGCCGAGGTCAAGTCGGTGCTGTGACATCGCGGTCCTTCCGGACCGCACCGCGGCCAAGTGCCCTGCCGCGCCTGTGCTGAGCCGACCCGCGGCGTCATCCCCCTGCAGCAATGACCGTCCCCCTGCATCAACGCTGCTGCGGGGGGAGGGCCGGTGATCAGGTGACCTGATCACCGCCCGCGGTCCGTACCGGGGTGCGTTCCCGGTCGTCACGCGCGCCCGGGAAGATGTCCCGGTGACCGCTGATCGTCGCCTGCTGCTCGTGCACGCCCACCCCGACGACGAGACGATCAACAACGGGGCCACCATGGCCCGCTACGCTGCCGCGGGCGTCCAGGTCACGCTGCTCACCTGCACGCTCGGCGAGGAGGGTGAGGTGCTGGTGCCCGAGCTGGCCCAGCTCGCCCCCGACCAGGCCGACCAGTTGGGCGGCTACCGGATCGGTGAGCTGGCCGCCGCGATGGCCGCCCTGGGGGTCACCGACCGGCGCTTCCTCGGCGGCGCCGGCCGGTACCGCGACTCCGGGATGATGGGCACCCCGGCCAACGAGGCGCCGCGGGCCTTCTGGCGGGCCGACGTCGCGGAGGCCGTGGACGCCGCCGTCGCCGTCGTCCGCGAGGTCCGCCCGCAGGTGCTGGTCACCTACGACGAGAACGGTGGCTACGGCCACCCCGACCACATCCAGGCGCACCGCGTCGCGATGGCGGCCGTCGGCGCCGCCGCCGACCCCGCCCACCGGCCCGACCTCGGCCCGGCCTGGGCGGTGTCGAAGGTCTACTGGAACGCGATGCCGCGATCCGTGGTGCAGCAGGGCATCGAGGCGCTGGCCGCGCTGGGCGAGGCCGCACCGTTCCAGGTGCTCGGCGACCTGGACCAGGTGCCGTTCGCGGTGCCGGACGACGTCGTCACCACCGTCGTCGAGGCCCCCGAACAGGCGGCGCGGAAGGAGGCCGCGATGCGTGCCCACCGCACCCAGATCACCGTCGACGGGCCGTTCTTCGCGCTGTCGAACGGCCTGGGGCAGCAGCTGCTGGCCACCGAGCACTACCGCCTGGTCCGCGGCGTCCGCGGTCCGGCCGGCCCCGGCCCGCAGGGCTGGGAGGACGACCTGTTCGCCGGGCTGCCCGGGTGAACGCGCTGCGGCTGCTGGGCTGGGCGGTGGCCGCCGTCGTCGTCTCCGGCTGGCTGGCGGTGGTCGAGGTCTTCTGGCTGCCCTGGCGGCCGGCCGGCATCCCGGTGCCCATCTCGATCGTCGTCGCCGTGGTCGGCAACGTGCTGCTGGCGTGGGCGGCCCGGGAGCTGTCCGGTTCCCGCCTGGTGGGCGTGCTGCCACCGCTGGTCTGGCTGGTCGTCGCGGTGGCCGCGATGAACCCCCGCCCGGAGGGTGACCTGCTGCTGCCCGGCGGTGACGCGGTCACCACCACGGTCAACCTGGCTTTCCTGCTGCTCGGTGTGGTCTCCGCAGCCTTCGCCGTGGGGCAGACCCTCGGCGGCCCGCGCCGTCCGGCGCTCAGCCCGGGAGCCGCCGGTAGTGGTAGCGGTGGTGCTCGATGAAGCCCGCCCGGCGGTAGAGCGCCCGCGCCGGGGCATTGCTGGTCGTCACCTGCAGGTAGACCGAGTGGGCGCCCCGCTCGGCGGCCCAGCGCTGCAGCGCACCCATCACCGCGGTGGCCAGGCCACGTCGCCGGTGCTCCTCGGCTACGGTGACCGCGCTGACGCCGAGCCACCCGTCGGTGAGCACGCCGCGCCCCACCGCCGCCAGCGGCGCCGGTTCGGGGTCCAGCCGCACCGAGGCGAAGGCGACCTGCTCGGCGTTGACCAGCACCTCCCGCGCGGTCGGCGGCAGGGGCCGCCCGCGGTGCCGGTAGCCGGCCAGCCAGGCGTCGTCCGGGGTGGGGGAGAGGTGGACCGGCACGTCCGGCGCCGCTGGTGCGGTCAGCGGGGCGGTCAGCACGTGCACGTCCTCGTCGCGGGACCAGCCCGCGGCGGCGAACGCCGCGTCCGCGGCCCGCGCCTGCACCCCGGGCAGCTGCGCGCACGGCGGAATGCCCCGCTCGGCGTACCAGCGGCCGACGGCGCCGACCGCCTCCGGCAGCGGCAGCCCCGGGTCGCCGGCGACGAGCACGGAGTTGGCGCGGCCGGTGAACCCGCCGCCGGCGCGCAGGAGCCAGTCGCCCAGCGGCTCCTCCTCCGGCGCCCGCCAACCGCGGGCGGCGACCCGCTCCAGGTCGACGACGCCGAGCGGTGAGCGTCTCTGTCCCATGCCCCGATCCTGCGTGGTGCCCCTCGCGCGCACGTCGCCGGGTCACCCGCGAGAGGGCGGGTCGACCACCCGTCGCGCTGACCGCGGGGGTGCCGGGTGATACTTGACGGCGTACCGCTGCGGCCCTGGTCAGTACCGGGGTCGTCGCCCCTGCACGTCCCGGAGGAGACCCGTGACCTACGTCATCACCCAGGCCTGTGTCGACGTCCTCGACAAGGCGTGCATCGATGAGTGTCCGGTGGACTGCATCTACGAGGGCGAGCGGATGCTCTACATCCACCCCGACGAGTGCGTCGACTGCGGCGCTTGCGAGCCGGTCTGCCCGGTGGAGGCCATCTACTACGAGGACGACGTCCCGGACAAGTGGAAGGACTTCTACAACGCCAACGTGGAGTTCTTCTCCGACCTGGGCAGCCCCGGTGGCGCCGCCAAGACCGGCAAGATCGCCAAGGACCACCCGCTGGTCGCCGCCCTGCCGCCGCAGGGTGAGGGTTCCTGAGCACCACCGGGCCCGCCGGCCGGCCGCCGCTGCCGGACTTCCCGTGGGACTCGCTGGCCGCGGCCCGCGCCCGCGCCGCTGAGCACGCCGGGGGCGTCGTCGACCTGTCCATCGGGACGCCGGTCGACGACACCCCCGCCGTGCTCACCCGGGCACTGGCCGCCGCCGGCAACGCACCCGGCTACCCGACGGCGCTGGGCACGGCCGAGCTGCGCCGCGCCGCGGCCGGCTGGCTCGCCCGCCGACTCGGCGTGGAGCTGGCCGACCCGCTGGGCGCCGACCCGTCGGTGATCCCGACCATCGGCTCCAAGGAGCTGGTGGCGCTGCTGCCCACCATGCTCGGCCTGCACACCGGCACGGTGCTGGTGCCCGAGGTCGCCTACCCGACCTACGAGGTGGGCGGCGTGGTCGCCGGGCTGTCCGTCGTCCGCACCGACACCCCGCCGGTCGAGGCCGGGAACGCGGTGCTGGTCTGGCTGAACTCGCCGGGCAACCCGCACGGCCGGGTGCTCGGCGACGACGAGCTGCGCGCCTGGGTCGCGTGGGGCCGCGAGCACGGCGTGCCCGTGGTGGCCGACGAGTGCTACATCGAACTGGGCTGGGACGTCTCTCCCCGGTCGGTGCTGCACCCGGCGGTGTCCGGCGGCGACCACACCGGCCTGCTGGCGGTGCACTCGCTGTCCAAGCAGTCGACCGCGGCCGGCTACCGGGGCGGGCTGCTCTCCGGTGACCCGGCGCTGGTCCGCCGGGTGTGGGAGGTCCGCCGCCACCTGGGCCTGCTGGTGCCGGCGCCGGTGCAGGCCGCGATGGCCGCCGCGCTGGCCGACGACGCGCACGTGGAGGCCCAGCGGGAGCGCTACCGGTCACGGCGGGAGCGGCTCGTGGCCGCGGTCCGGGCGACCGGTGCGCGGATCGACCACTCCGAGGCCGGGCTGTACCTGTGGGTCACCCGCGACGAGGACTGCTGGACGACGATCGACTGGCTGGCCGGCCTGGGCATCGTGGCCGCACCCGGCTCGTTCTACGGCCCCGCCGGTGCCCGCCACGTGCGGATGGCGCTGACCGCCACCGACGAGCGCATCGACGCCGCCGTGCAGCGCCTGGCCGGCTGCTGAGGAACCCGTCCCCCCCTCACCCGCTCGGGACACGTGCCGGGGCCGGGGCCGTCACCTGTGACGGTGCTGGGCGGGGCTCCGCCCGGTGGAGCGCTTCACCGCCGCACTCAGGGCGAACGGGGTCGAGTATCCGACCTGGCGGGCGATCGCGGCCAGGGTGAGGTCCGGATCGCGCAGCAGGTCGGTGGCCAGCGCGATCCGCCAGCCGGTCAGGTAGGTCATCGGGGGCTCGCCGACCAGCGCGGTGAACCGGCGGGCGAGCGTCGCGCGGGCCACGCCGACGGCGGCGGCCAGCGACACGACCGTCCACGGCCGGGCCGGCTCGTCGTGCAGCAGGGCGAGGGCCGGGCCGACCACCGGGTCGGCGTGCGCGGAGTACCAACCCGGCGCCCGGGCTCCGGGCCGGTCGAACCAGGAGCGCAGCGCAGAGACCAGCGTGACGTCGAGCAGCCGGTCCAGCACCGCGGTCTGCCCCGGTGCCTCCCGGGCGAGCTCGCCGGCCAGCAGACCGACCAGGGCACCGGTGCCGGCGTCCGCGGGGACGACGGCGAGCTCCGGCAGCGCCCGCACCAGCCGCCGGCCGACCTCGCCGGGATCGGGGTAGGTGCCGGTGAGCAGCACCGTCTCCCCGGCGGCGTCGTTGCCCCAGGTGCGCGGCCCGAGGGTCGTCATCCCGGCGGCGGTGCTCGACCCGGCGGCGGGCGTGCAGAGCTGGCCGGGCCCGATGGTGACCTGGGGCGGCGTCTGCGGGGTGTCGGCGACGGTGTACGGCCGTGGGCCGCGCAGGAGCGCGACGTCGCCGGTGCCCACGAGGGTGGCCCCGCCGTCGTCGTCGAGGACCCACGCCGACCCGGCCAGCACGGCCAGCGCGGTGAGCGGCGCCTCGTCGGCGATCCGCAGTGACCACGGGGCCCGCAGCACCGAGCGCAGCAGGAAGGCGTCCTGCGCGCGCGGCGCGGTCAGCAGCGCGGAGACGGCGTCCATGCCCGGCACCGTAGACGCTCGCGTATGCGCAGGGGAGTCCTGGCGATGGACCGTCTCACCGGCCGCCGCTGTACTCGTGGCATGACGACGATCCTCGTGACGGGCGGTACCGGGACCACCGGGAGCCGCGTGACCGCGCGCCTGCGGGCGGCCGGCCACCAGGCGGTGCCGGCGAGCCGGGGCGGTGAGCGCCGACTGGACTGGGCCGGGCCCGGCGGCTGGGACGCCGCGGTGGCCGGGGTGGAGGCGGTGTACCTGGCCTACGCCCCCGACCTGGCGGTGCCCGGGTCGGGTGAGGTCCTGGCCGCGTTCACCGGCCGCGCTGCCGCGGCCGGGGCCCGGCGGGTGGTGCTCCTCTCCGGCCGGGGCGAGCCGGGGGCGCAGGCCGCCGAGCAGGCGGTCGCCGCGGCCGCGGATGCCGCCGGGGTCGACTGGACCGTGCTGCGGTGTAGCTGGTTCGCGCAGAACTTCACCGAGGGGGCGTTCGCTCCGGCGATGGCCGCCGGTGAGCTCGCCCTGCCGGTGGACGGGGTGCGGGAGCCGTTCCTCGACGCCGACGACATCGCCGACGTCGCCGTCGCGGCACTGCTGGGTGAGGGGCACGCCGGCCGGGTCCACGAGCTGACCGGCCCGCGGGCGCTCACCTTCGCCGAGGCGGTGGCCGCCGTCGCGGCCGCCACCGGCCGGCCGGCCGGCTTTCGGTCCGAGCCGGTCGAGGAGCACCTCGCCGGGCTCGCCGCCGCGGGGGTGCCCGACGAGGTCCGGGAGCTCATGCGGCACCTGTTCACCGAGGTGCTCGACGGCCGCAACACCCCGATCACCGACGGCGTGCGCCGCGTGCTCGGGCGGGAGCCGGCCGACGTCGCCGCGCACGTCCGCCGCGTGGCGGACGTGCCGGTCTGACCATGGAGCTGCTGCCCGGGGTGACCGCGCTCGGCGCCGGTCTGGTCGGCGGCGCCTTCGCAGTATTCAGCCTCATGGTGATGCCCGCGCTGGCGGCGCTGCCGCCGGCCCAGGGCGTGGCGGCGATGCAGTCGGTGAACCGGACGGCG
The DNA here is from genome assembly GCF_054050755.1 of Modestobacter sp. SYSU DS0511. Taxonomy (NCBI): domain Bacteria; kingdom Bacillati; phylum Actinomycetota; class Actinomycetes; order Geodermatophilales; family Geodermatophilaceae; genus Modestobacter; species Modestobacter sp. SYSU DS0511. The sequence goes on along the minus strand of NZ_JBJGZY010000005.1, from coordinate 24,798 downwards.
CTGCGCCCGGTCTTCCTCACGCTGCTGTTCGGCACCGCCGCGCTGTGCCTGGCCACCGCGGTGCGTGAGCTGACCGGCGACGGTCGGCCGGCGGTGCTCGCCGGCACGCGGCCTACCTGGTCGGCGTCGTCGGGGTGACCGTCGCCGGCAACGTCCCGCTCAACGAGGCGCTGGCCCGGCTGGACGCCGGGTCACCCGCGGCGGGGGAGCGGTGGCCGGGCTGGGTGCGCCGCTGGACCGGCTGGAACACCGTCCGGGCGCTGGCCGGGACGGCCGCCGCGGCGCTGCTGGCCGCCGCGGCGGCCGGCTGACGTCAGGTCGCCAGCTCCAGGCGCAGCGGCCGCCCGCCGGTTCCCGGCGCCTCGGCCCAGCCGCCGTCCAGCGTCCACCGCCAGCCGTCCAGCGACACCCGGGCCAGCTGCAGCCGGTCGGCCGAGGCCACCGCCCAGTGCGCCGCGGGCCAGCCCTCGCCGGGTACGGTCAGGGCGCCGCCGACGCCGATCTCGGCCGGACCCGCCTCCCGGCGGACCGCGTCGGCCACGGCAGCGACGCGCTGGTCGACCGGGGTGTCGGTGGCGGTCGGGGCGTAGCTGCACGACAGCGTCCCCGGCCCGTCGGCGAGCAGCGCACCACCCAGCGCCTGCCCCAGCGGCTCCCACTGCTGGTAGGCCTCCGGGAAGCCGCTGCGCTGCACGGCCTGGGCCACCTCGGTGAGCCGGCCGGTCTCCCAGCCGGGCACCTCGACCAGGCCGTCGAAGAACATCCCGGCGGCGTACACCGGGTCCCGCACCTGCTCGGGGGTGCCCCAGCCCTGGGACGGGCGCTGCTGGAACAGGCCGAGGGAGTCGCGGTCGCCGTGGTCGAGGTTGCGCAGCCGCGACTCCTGCTGGGCGGTGGCCAGGGCGATCACCGTGGCCCGCGCCGGCAGCCCCCGGGAGCGGGCGACGGCGGCGATCGTGGCGGCGTGGGCCGCCTGCTCGGTGGTCACGGTGACGTCGGAGTCGGTCACCGTGCACGTCCCGCTCGCCACGGGGGCACTCTCGTCCCCGGCCTGCCAGACCGCCAGTCCGCCGAGCAGCAGCACCAGCGCCAGCAGCACCGGACCCAGGGGGCGCCGGCGGGCCCGTCTCCGCGCCCCCGGCCGGCGGGAACCGCGCGCCGCCGGCCGGGCCGGGGGGCGCCCCGACCGGGCCGGGGGGCGCCCCGACCGGGCCGGGGGGCGCCGCGTCGACGCCGGGGAGCTCGCCATCGCCGCCGATGCTAGGCAGCCAGGCTGTGCCTTCCCTGGCAGGACGACGCGGCGAGCCCCCGGTCAGCCGGTGGCGTGCGGCTCACCCGTCGGCGTGCTCAGTCGTTGGCGTGCAGGGCGGCGTTGAGCGAGCCCCAGTCGCCGTCACGGGGGGTGGCCTCCAGCGCCCCGGTGACCGAGTTGCGGCGGAACAGCAGCCCGTCGCGCCCGGAGAGCTCGGCGGCCTTCACCGTCGATCCGTCCGGGAGGGTGACCTTGGCGCCGGCGGTGACGTAGCAGCCGGCCTCCACCACGCAGCGGTCGCCGAGGGAGATGCCGATGCCGGCGTTGGCGCCCAGCAGGCACCCCTCGCCGATGGAGATGACCTGCTTCCCGCCGCCGGACAGCGTGCCCATGATCGAGGCGCCGCCACCGACGTCGGAGTCGCGGCCCACCACGACGCCCGCGCTGATCCGGCCCTCCACCATCGACGGGCCGAGGGTGCCGGCGTTGAAGTTGACGAAGCCCTCGTGCATCACCGTGGTGCCCTCGGCCAGGTGGGCGCCCAGCCGCACCCGGTCGGCGTCGGCGATCCGCACCCCGGAGGGGACGACGTAGTCGACCATCCGGGGGAACTTGTCGACCCCGAAGACGGTCAGGTGGCCGTGCGCGGAGCGCATCCGCGCCCGGACGGCGTCCAGCTCGGTGGCGAGCACCGGTCCGGCGCTGGTCCACGCCACGTTGGCCAGCAGGCCGAAGACGCCGTCCAGGTTCGCGCCGTGCGGCCGGACGAGCCGGTGGGAGAGCAGGTGCAGTCGGAGCCACGCGTCGTAGGCGTCGGCCGGGGGCTCGGCGAGGTCGGCGATCGTGGTCGCGACGGCGATCGAGGAGACCCCGCGCACCTCGTCGGAGCGGACCAGGTCGGAGTGGTCGGGGCCGAGCAGGCCCTCCAGCTCCAGCACGCCCAGCTGCTGGGTGCCGCTCCCGCCCTGGTCGGCGGAGCTCAGCGAGGGGGTCGGGAACCAGACGTCGAGGACGGTGCCGTCGGCGCTGAGGGTGGCGATGCCGACGCCGTTCGCGCCGGTGGTCTCTGCAGGGGTCGTCACGGTCGACCACGCTACCGAGCCCCGTGATCGACGCCGCAGACGATCGGAGCCGGCGGCCCCGGGCTGTTGGTGATCACGATGCCCGCCGTTGGCCGGGACGGCACCTGTCTCGGCCAGGGGCCTCCCGCGGCGGACGGTCCGCCCGGAGCCCCCAGGATCAAGCGGTGCAGGTACAGGACGACCGGGCGGCGGCCGGTCAGGGCGTCAACAGGCGGAACTTCCTCAAGGTCGGCGCGGCGGGCTCGGCCCTGCTGCTGGCGCCGGCGACGCTGTTCCGCCCGGCGCGGGCGCTGGCGGCCCCGGGTGAGGCGGCCCAGGTGGCGAGCGACAGCCCGCTGCTGCCCTTCGTCGACCACTACGACACCAACACCACCGACAACCTCAGCGCCGAGACGAACGCCGCGGTCGTCATCCTCTCCGGGATGCAGGACCTGTGGGTGACCGGGGCCAGCTGGGACGACGGCGTCGCGGTCGACCCGCTGCTGCGGCAGAACATCACCCACGTCGTGCAGGTCACCCGGGCGCGCACCGCCGCGGAGGCCGAGCAGTCGTTCATCTACGACCGCCAGCACCAGAGCTACTCGGTGACCGGCGGCCTCGGCCCGCTGACCGAGCTCTACCGGACCGGGGCCAAGGCGGTCACCAGCATCACCTCCGCGCCCGACGGCACCCCGCCCACCAAGATCGACGACGCCGTGCCGGCCGGTGCGCCCGCCGGCTCGTCGACCGGCGCCGGCTCGCCGTCCTCCGAGCTCGGCCGGGTGGTCGACCTGGTCAACACGCTGCGCGGTTCGAACACCTCGAGCAACCCCACCAAGTACACCTACCAGTACCCGCGCCCCTGGCGGCTGACCAGTGCCAGCACCGTCGTGCCCACCGGCGCCACCGACGACCTCGGCTACCCGGTGTACCGGTCCGACGTGGTGGTCGCCCCGCAGCTGCTGCGCCAGCGCAGCACCACCTCGGCCACGGACGGCGGCTACCCCAGCGGTCACACGAACGCGACCTGGCTGGCGTCGCTGGCCCTGGCCTACGCGGTGCCGGAGCGCTACCAGGAGATGGTGGCCTGGGCCGCCCGCCTGTCCGACTACCGGATCGTCACCGGCATGCACTCCCCGGTCGACGTGATCGGGCGGGCGGATCCTCGGCACGGCGCTGGCCGCCGCGAAGCTCCACGAGGCCGGCAACGCCCAGGTCAAGGCGGAGGCCCGCGCGCAGGCGCTGGCGTACTTCACCTCGCGGACCGGGACGACCGCCGACACCCTGGCCGCGTTCGCCCAGGCCGGCGCCGACCGGGAGGCGACCCGCCGGCTGCACCTGCAGCGGCTGACCTACGGCCTGCCCACCCGCGGGTCGACGTCGGTCCCGATGGTGGTGCCCAAGGGCGCCGAGGCGCTGCTGGAGACTCGGCTGCCCTACCTGACCGCCGAGCAGCGGCGCGAGGTCCTGCGCACCACCGCGCTCCCGTCGGGCCACCCGCTGCTGGACGGCCCCGAGTACTGGGGCCGGCTGGACCTGTTCACCGCCGCGGACGGCTACGGCCGCTTCGACGGCGAGGTCCGGGTCGCGCTGGACGGCGCCGCCGCCGGGTTCGCCGCCCGGGACACCTGGCGCAACGACATCACCGGCGCCGGCCGCCTCGTGAAGGCGGGTTCGGGCACCCTCGAGCTGGCCGGGGCGAACACCTTCACCGGAGGCACCCGGGTGCTCGACGGCACCCTGGTGGCCCGGTCCAACGGCGCGCTGGGCAACGGCCCCGTGCAGGTCGACGGCGGGGCCCTGCGCCTGGGCGCCGGGGCGACCGTGGTCGCGGCGCGCGGGGACGTCAGCCTGACCGGTGGTGCGCTGCAGCTGACCTTCGGCACCGGCGCCCAGCCCCCGCTGTCGGTGATCGGCACGGCGACCCTGGGGGCCGGCAGCCGGCTGGAGGTCACCGTCACCGACCCGCGCCGCTGGGCGCACGGCGGCGAGGTGCCGGTGCTGCTGGCCCGGTCGGTTCGCGGCGCCTTCGGCTCCGTGGTCGAGACGACCGGCAGCTGCCGGGTCGAGGTCGTGCACCGCGCCGGCGGCGTCTTCGTGCGGCTGACCCCGGCGCGCTGACCGCGGCCGGCCGACCCGCGCGTGCGGGCCGGTGACGGGCCGGGCCTGATTAGGCTCGGCCCGTGACCGCTCCCGCCCCGTTGGACCTGACCGCCGACGTGCTGACCCTGACCCGCGCGCTGGTCGACACCCCGTCGGTCTCGGGCGAGGAGGAGCCGCTGGCCGACGCGGTCGAGGCCGCGCTGCGCGCCCTGGGCGGGCTGGAGGTCGAGCGGCTCGGCAACACGGTGCTGGCCCGCACCAACCTCGACCTGCCCACCCGGATCGTGCTCGCCGGCCACCTGGACACCGTGCCGATCGCGGACAACCTGCCCAGCCGGGTCGAGACCGTCGACGGCGAGGAGCGGCTCTACGGCTGCGGCACCAGCGACATGAAGGCCGGTGACGCGGTGATGCTGCGGCTGGCCGCCCGCTTCGGCGTGCCCGGCGCGCAGCCGGCCCGCGACGTCACCTTCGTCTTCTACGACAACGAGGAGGTCGAGGCCACGCGCAACGGGCTGGGCCGGGTGGCCCGCGAGCGGCGCGGCTGGCTCTACGGCGACCTGGCGATCCTGCTGGAGCCCACCGACGGCGTCGTCGAGGGCGGCTGCCAGGGCACGCTGCGCGTCGTGCTCACCGTCCCCGGCAAGCGCGCGCACAGCGCCCGGTCCTGGCTGGGGGTGAACGCCGTCCACGGTGCCGCGGGCATCCTCACCACCCTCGCCGGGTACGACGCGCGCCAGGTGGAGATCGACGGCCTGCAGTACCGGGAGGGGCTCAACGCGGTGCGGATCGAGGGCGGCGTCGCCGGCAACGTCGTCCCCGACGAGTGCCGGGTGACGGTGAACTTCCGCTACGCCCCCGACCGCGACGAGGACGCCGCCGAGGCGCACGTGCGCGAGGTGTTCGCCGACGCGCTGGCCGCCGGCGTGACGCTCGAGGTCACCGACTCCTCCGGCGGCGCGCTGCCCGGCCTCGGCGAGCCGGCCGCGGCGGACTTCGTGGCGGCCGTCGGGCAGCCGCCGCGGGCCAAGCTGGGCTGGACCGACGTGGCCCGGTTCGCCGCCTTCGGCATCCCCGCGGTCAACTACGGCCCGGGAGAACCCAACCTCGCCCACCAGGTCGGGGAGTACACGCGCATCGACCGGCTCCAGCCGGCCGAGGACGCCCTGATCGCCTACCTCAGCGGGAGCGACGCATGAGCTCGACCGAGAACGGCCGCCGGCCGCGCCCCACCCGGCACCGGGGCCCGATCACCCTGCGCGGCGGTGAGCCCGACCCGCAGACCGAGGGGTCGACCACCGACCAGCGGCTGCTGGACCTGCGCGGCGCCAGCGACTGGGTGCACACCGACCCGTGGCGCGTGCTCCGCATCCAGAGCGAGTTCGTCGAGGGCTTCGGCCTGCTCGCCGAGCTGCCGCGCGCGGTGAGCGTCTTCGGCAGCGCCCGCACCCCGCGCGACTCCCCGTTCTACGAGACCGGGGTGCAGCTGGGCGCCGCGCTGGCCGAGGCCGGCTACGCGGTGATCACCGGCGGCGGGCCGGGGGCGATGGAGGCGGCCAACAAGGGCGCCTGCGACGCCGGCGGCATGTCGATCGGCCTGGGCATCGAGCTGCCGTTCGAGCAGGAGCTCAACGAGTGGGTCGACGTCGGCATCAGCTTCCGCTACTTCTTCGTGCGCAAGACGATGTTCGTGAAGTACGCCCAGGCCTTCGTGATCCTCCCCGGCGGCTTCGGCACGCTCGACGAGCTGTTCGAGGCGCTCACCCTGGTGCAGACCCGCAAGGTCACCCGCTTCCCGGTGATCCTCTTCGGCTCGGAGTACTGGTCCGGGCTGCTCGACTGGATCCGCACCACGATGACCGAGGCCGGCACGGTGGGCCCGCGGGACCTCGACCTGCTGCACGTCACCGACGACGTCGCCGAGGCGGTGGCGATCATCTCCGCCGCCGAGACCGAGCGGGAGCGGGACCCGGCCGCGGACGCCCCGTCGCCGGCGCCGGTCGACGACTGACCGTGTCCGCCGTCGTCTTCGTCCTCGGCCTGCTGGTCGTCGGCGGGCTGCTCTTCCTCGGCGGTTCGCTGCTGCTGGGCCGGGGGGAGACCCAGCCGCCGGCCGACCCGGCGCGCTCCCCGGTCGAGCTGCCCGACGACCGGCCGGTGGTCGCCGACGACGTGCGCGCGCTGCGGTTGTCGGTCACGGTGCGGGGATACCGGATGAGCGAGGTCGACTGGTTGCTGGAGCAGCTCGCGCAGGCGCTGGACGAACGCGACGCGGAGATCGTGGCGCTGCGGGCCGCCGCCGCGCCGGCCGAGCACCCCACGACCGAGCGGTCCACCACCGAGGACGAGGAGCGCACCGATGCCTGAGCTGGTCGAGCAGGTCGACGTCGACGCACCCCCGGAGCAGGTCTTCGCCGCGCTGGTCGACTGGGAGCGGCAGGGGGAGTGGATGGTGCTCACCGACGTCGAGCCCGACGCGGACTCCGGCGCGCAGGGCGTGGGCGGGCGGATCGCCGCGGTCACCGGCGTCCGGCTGCCGTTCGGGCTGCTCGGCGGCCGCCGTATCGGCGTGCTCGACACCATGCTGGTCACCCGCTGGGAGGTGCCGCGGCGGGTCGACGTCCGACACACCGGGAAGGTCGTGCGCGGCACCGGCACCTTCGAGGTGCTCCCGCGCGGCGAGAACGGGTCGACCTTCGTCTGGACCGAGGAGGTCGACCTGCCGCTGGGCGCGCTCGGCCGGGCCGGCTGGCCGCTGGCGCGCCCGGTGATCGCCGCCGCCTACCGGGTCTCGCTGCGCCGGTTCGCCGCCTACGCTCGCGCCCACGGGCGCTGACCGGCGGACGCCTCGGCCTCCCGGACCGCCGCCCGGCTGCGGTACCACTGCCGCCACAGCAGCGCGGCGACGACGACGTGCACCACGGTGCCGCCGTCGTAGAGCAGCCGCGCACCCGCCTCGGCGTGCGTCACGCCGGTCGGCGGGTGCGCGTACAGCCACTTCGCCAGCACGTCGTGGCCGGCCATCCCCGCGCCCAGCGCCACCGCCCGGGCGACGACGCCCCGCCGGTGCGGCGTGGGGTCGACGGCGAGGACGGCGGCGGTGGCCAGCCAGCCGGTCAGCAGCACGTGCACCGACACCAGCAGGTGGCCGCCGGGGGAGTGCGCGACCGCGCCGAGCAGTCCGCTGCCGTGCAGCACCCACAGCCCGCCCACGTTCAGCGCGACCGCGACGAACGGGTCGCCGAGCACCCGGGCCGGGGCCGAGCGCAGCAGCCGGCTCACCGTCCGCGCCCGGGCCACCGGCAGGGTGCGCAGCAGCAGCGTGACCGGAGCGGCCAGCACCAGCAGCACCGGCGCGACCATCCCGGTCAGCAGGTGGGCGGCGAGGTGCGCCCGCAGGTCCCCGTGCGCCTGCGCCAGCGGGCCGGTCAGCCCGGCCGCCGCCACGGCCAGCCCGGCCAGCCAGCTCGCCGTCCGCCGCGGTGACCAGCGCAGGTCGACCGCGGCGAGCAGGTAGCCGAACGCCAGCAGCGCCAGGACGGCGAGGACGACGCCGGTCACGAGTCTGCGGCAGCGCGCCGCCGTCCGAGCAGCAGCAGCCCGGCGGCCAGGAGGAGGAGGCCGGCGCCGATCCACACCACGTCGTAGGGGAGCAGGTCGACGCCGTAGCGGATCTGGTGCACCCGCAGCACCTTGTGGTCGACGACGCCGTCGAAGGTCTGGAACGCCCCGGCCCCGGTGAGCACCGCGCCCCACCAGGTACGCGGTGCGAAGGAGCGCCGCCGGCGGACGTCGGCCAGCAGCGCCAGCCCGGCGACGGTGGCCGACCAGGTGGCGGCGTGCAGCAGGCCGTCGGAGACCAGCGCCAGATCGCCGCCGGCGCGGTCGTAGAAGTGGTGCCAGTGCAGCAGCTGGTGGAAGACGATCTCGTCGACCGCACCCATCGCGCCGGCGCCGAACAGCAGGCCGGCCCACAGCAGCCGGCGGCGGTCGCGGGGCGCGGGCTCGGTCACGGTGCTCCCTCGGGGGGCGGCGGCGGTCGCCCCTCGCTGCCCGGCCGCCCCGACCGGGAAACGCCCGCCGGTCGTACGACCGCCGGTGGACCCGTTCCGGGCAGGATCCGTCCCCGGGCCGACGCGGGCGGAGGCCCGGCCGCCCGACGATCAGGTCATGACTGCTGTGCTCTCCGCCCGCGACGTGCGGATGACCTACGGCGCCGGCCCCACCGCCGCCCACGCGCTCGCCGGCGTCGACCTCGACGTCGGCCCGGGCTCGCTGGCGGTGATGGGCCCGTCCGGCTCGGGCAAGACCACGCTGCTGCACGTGCTGGCCGGCATCCTGCGGCCCTCCTCCGGGTCGGTGACCTGGCGCGGGCAGGACCTCGCCGGTCTCTCCGACGCCCGGCGCACCGCGCTGCGCCGCACCGACTTCGGTTTCGTCTTCCAGTCCGGCCAGCTGCTCCCCGAGCTGCCGGCGGTGGAGAACGCGGCGCTGCCGCTGATGCTCGCCGGGGCCGGCCGCCGGACGGCGACCGCCCGGGCCGCGGAGTGGCTGGGCCGGCTCGGGCTGGCCGGGCTGGAGCAGCGTCGGCCCGGGGAGCTCTCCGGCGGGCAGGGGCAGCGGGTCGCCATCGCCCGCGCGCTGGTCGGTGAGCCGGGTGTGGTCTTCGCCGACGAGCCCACCGGTGCCCTCGACGCCGCGACCGGCTCCGAGGTGCTGCGCCTGCTGGTGACGGCGACCTCGGCGGCCGGCGCTGCGCTCGTCGTCGTCACCCACGACGACCGGGTGGCCGCCGGCTGCGACCGGGTGGTGACGATGGCCGACGGCCGGCTCGTCGACGACCGGCGGGTCACGCCGGTCGCCGGCGGGGTGCCCCGGTGATCGCCGCGCTGCGACTGTGGGCGGGCCTGGCCCGCCGGCAGGGTGGGGACCGGCTGACCACCGGACTGGCGGTGATCGCGTTCACCGCGGTGACCTGGGCGCTGCTGACCACCCTCGGTGGGGTGCGGGCCTTCGTGGCACGCGCCGAGGTGCAGAGCGAGGGCATCGGCGAGATCTACGTGGTGCTGTCGCTGACCGCGGCCGCGCTGATCCTGGTGCCGCTGGTGACCCTGGGCGGGGCGGCGGCACGGCTGGCGGTGGCCCGGCGCGACGCCCGGATGGCCGCGCTGCGGCTGGCCGGGGCGACCACCGGGCAGGTGTCGGCGATGGCGGGAGCCGAGGCGCTCACCCAGGCGGTGGCCGGCGCGCTGCTCGGCGCGGTGCTCTACGGCGCGACGCTGCCGCTCGTGGCGCTGCTGCCCTTCCAGGGGCGCACGTTCGACGTCGCCGAGCTGTGGGTCGGCAGCTGGGCGGGGGTCGCGCTGCCCGCCGTCCCGCTGGTGGCGCTGGGCTCCGCGCTGGCCGCGCTGCGCCGGGTGGCGATCACCCCGCTCGGGGTGGCCCGCCGGCTGCCGCCGAAGGGGCTGTCCTGGACCCGGCTGCTTCCGCTGGTCGTGCTCGGCGGGGTGTTCGCGGCCACCGCCAACGGGATGCTCCAGGCCGAGCTCGTGGTGCTCCTCGCCGTGCTGCTGGGCAGCCTCGCCGGGGCGATGTGGGTGTTCACCCTGGTCGGGCCGTGGCTGGTGACGCTGGTCGGCCGGGTCGCCGTCCGCCGGGCGCAGAGCGTGCCCACGCTGCTCGCCGCGCGGCGGCTGCTCGACGACCCGAAGGCCGCCTGGCGCAGCGTCGGCGGGGTGGCGTTGATCGCCTTCGTCGCCGGCGCGCTCTGCGTCAGCCCGGCGATGGGGGCCACCGCGGAGGGCGAGGCGCACCTGGGCGCGGACATCGCGGTCGGCACGGCGGTGACCCTGCTGATCGCCGCGCTGCTCGCCGCGGTCTCCACCGGGGTGACCCAGGCCGGCCGGGCGCTGGACTCCGCCGCCGAGTACCGGGCGCTGCACCTCGCGGGCACCGAGGTGTCGGTGCTGCACGCCGCCCGGATGCGGGAGACCGGCCTGCCGCTGGCGGTGTGCGTGGGCGGGGCGTCGATCACCGCGCTGCTGATGATCAGCCCGTTCGCCGATCTGCTGGCCCAGGAGCCGGTCGGGCTGGTGCTGTTCGCCGGCTCCGTCGTCGTCGGGTGCGCGCTGGTGCTGGCCGGCACCGCGGCCAGCCGCCGGATGGTCGACCGCGCGGCCCGCTCGCTCGGCTGAGTGTGTTCGGCGCGGTGATCACCTCGCGCTCAGCGGTGCTTCCCCGTCGGGATGACCCCGCTCCGCGAGGGGTGATCATGGCGGCTCCGGCGGCTCCGGCGGCTCCGGCGGACCGCCACCACCGCCCACGCCGCGGCGACCAGCCAGACCGCGACCACCAGCAGCAGCAGGTTGCGCTCGAGGTCACGGGGCAGGAACGACGGGTTCGCCGGGCCGTCGGCGGGGGCGAGCAGGAACGGCAGCGTCACCAGCGTCAGCACCCCGCTGACCACCCCGGTGACGACGACCGGCGGCCGCGCCGGCGCGGGCAGGAACCGCGCGGCGAGCCAGCCCAGCCCGATCCACAGCGGGGCGATCACCAGGTCGTGCAGCAGGGCGCTGCCGATGAACCAGGTGGCCCAGGAACCCAGCGGGATCCGGGAGCCGGCGGTCGCCAGGTTCCAGCCGCCCCACAGCACCGCGGCCAGCCCCGGCCCGATGAACAGCCAGCGCCACCACGGTCGCAGCGCGGAGGTCGCCGGCCGGTCGGGGTCGCCGGCGTAGGGGTCGGCCGGCACCCGGTCAGCGGCCCGTGGGTCGTGCTCCCGGCTGCGCTCGCCCTCGATGCTCACGCCGGCCGCACCGCCGTGACCCACTTGGTCTGCATCACCCCGGGCCGGTTCGGCGCGATCAGCCGCACCGGGTACCCGTGGTCGAGGTCCAGCGGCTCGCCCTGCAGTTGCAGCGCCAGCAGCGTCAGCGGGCTGCGGGCGTGCGGCGGCGCCACCACCGACGTCCGGTAGAGCCCGCCGGGCTGCAGCGACTCGACGACGACCTCGGTGTCCCGGGGCAACCCGGCCTCGGCCAGCAGGTCGGCCAGCCGCACGCCGGTCCAGGTGCCGCCGGCGCTCCAGCCCTCCACGCAGGTGATCGGCAGGTCGACGGTGGTCTGCGGCATCGCCTGCAGGTCGGCGAGGGTGAGCTCCAGGCGGTCCGGGCCCGTGACGGTCAGCCGGTACGCCGGGTCGACGGCGGTCTCGGTCACCCCGGCCCGCTCGGCGGTCTGCCGCACGGGGAGGTCCTGGGGGCCGACGTCGGGGTGCCGCGGGGCGAGCACCGAGACGTCGGCCAGCGGGGAGAACGTCTGCCCGACCACGGTCAGCGTGACCGCCCCGGCCCCGGCACCGGCGGCGAGCACGAACGCGCGCCGGGAGACGGCCGCGTGCTCGGCGGACTCGTCGGTGGTGGTGAGCTCGACGGCCTGGTCCGGGGCGAGTCCGGCGACCGCGCCGGAGGAACCCCGGCGGGCCAGGCCGCGGCGGATCTCCGGCGCCTTGGCGCCCACGTGCACGGCGACGGCGCCGATGGCGACCCAGCCGGTCCAGTAGTGGGCGTCGGGGAAGAAGAACCCCCACGGGTACCACTGAGCGGTGTTGACCAGCCCGGTGAGCAGCTGGAACGTCGCGGCGCCGACCAGCACCAGGATGGACAGCCGGCTGATCGCCCGGGACGGTGACCCGGCGGGTGGCCACTCGAAGAGCTTCGGGTAGACCGTCCACAGCTTGACCAGCAGCAGCGGGATCGCGGTGAGCCCGACGGTGACGTGCACGCCCTGGGTGACCCCGTAGAGCCACACCGGCTGGGCCGGCCAGCCGAACCAGCCGGGCGGCTGCTGGATCCAGTGGCTGATCAGCCCGGTGCCGAAGCAGACCAGGAAGGCCGCGCCCAGCCACACGCCGACCCGGGCGGAGCGCCGCTCGGAGTGCAGCGGGCTGCCGAACGCGCCGCGCCGGAGCGGGCCGCGGCGCAGTCCGTCCGGCGGGGCGGGCAGCCGGGCGCCGAGGACCCGGTCCAGCGAGCCGGTCACGGCAGGCCTGCCGCCACCTCGTCGACCGCTCGGCGGGTGCGGCTGTCCGGCGGGCACAGCGCGGCCACCGCGAGCGCGTCCGGGAAGTGGTCGATGTCGGTGAGCTGCGGCAGGTCGAGCACGGTCAGCCCGGCGGACTCCAGCGCGGCTCGGGTGTGCACCGCGGTGTCCTCACGGGACATCGGCACGTCGGGCAGCACCTGCGCGCCGTCGGGGGAGTGCAGCCCGAGCGCCCACCAGCCGCCGTCCGGTGCGACGCCGAGCACAGCCGTCCCCGGCCCGGCGGCCATCAGCCGGTCGAGGGCGCTGGTCAGCAGCGCGGGAGTCACCTGCGGGGTGTCCATCCCGATCAGCAGGGTGGGCAGCGCGCCGTCCGGGCCGGCCATCGCGTCGGCGAAGGCGCGCGCCAGCCGGGTGCCCAGGTCGCCGTCGACCTGCGGGACGACGACGCAGCCGGACAGGTCCAGGTCGCGGGGCTCGCCGTCCAGGGCCACCACCCGGCGCCGCGCCGGGGTCGCCCGCACGACGTCGAGGGTGTCGCCGACCGCGGCCGAGGCGATCGCCGCCGCCTGCTCGGGTGTGCACGGCGGGGTGAGCCGGGTCTTGCTCCGGCCGGGCACCGGCGCCTTGGTGATCACCAGCAGCTGCGTCATCGCGCCAGCACCTCCCGCATGTCCCGGATCGTGCGCAACGTGCCGAGGGCCGTGCCGGTGACCTTGGACCTCGTGCCCTCGGCGCGCGGGGCGTAGTCGACGTCGACCTCGACGATCCGCCAGCCGGCGTCGGCCGCCTTCGTGACCATCTCCAGCGGGTAGCCGAACCGGCGGTCGGTGATCCCGAGGGCCAGCAGCGCCTCCCGGCGTCCGGCGCGCATCGGGCCGAGGTCGTGCAGCGCGAGCCCGGTGCGGCGGCGCAACATCACCGACAGCGCCAGGTTGGCCACCCGGGCGTGCAGCGGCCAGGCGCTGCGGTGCGTGGGCCGGCGGCGGCCGAGCACCAGGTCGGCGTCGCCGGCCAGCACCGGGTCGGCCATCTTCGGCAGGTCGGCGGGGTCCATCGAGGCGTCGGCGTCGCAGAAGCAGACGACCTCGTCGGTGGCCGCCTCCAGCCCGGCGTGCGCGGCGGCGCCGAACCCGCGCTGCGGCACGGGGACGACGGTGGCGCCGTGGTCGGCGGCGATCTGCGCCGACCCGTCGGTCGAGCCGTTGTCGGCGACGATCGCGCGGTAGCCGGCGGGCAGCCGGGGCAGCACCGCGGGCAGCGCACCGGCTTCGTTCAGGCAGGGGAAGACGACGTCCGGCACGGACGGACGGTAACCAGGTTCGGGGATCGTCGCCTGCTGTTCGGTCGTGGACCACCGATCGGGTGCCCCCGACCGGCCGGCCTGCCGCAGCGCCCCTAGGGTCGACCCGGTGCAGACGGTGCCGGCTCCGGTCGACTCCCCGGCCGGCGGTCCGCGCCGGTGGTGGGTGCTGCCGCTCGCCGTCGCCGGAACCGCGGTCTTCGTCGTCGCGATGGGCCTGATCGGCCGGCGGCTGACCGAGTCCGGCGTGCGCCTGCACCTGCTCGGCGGGTGGGTGCTGCGGGGCGCCTTCGGCGTCGTGCTCACCCCCGCGGTCCTGCTGCCGGTGGCGGTCGGGCTGGCCGGCGTGCTGTGGGGGCCGGCGCTCGCGGCCCGGGCGAGCTGGCGGCTGCTGCTGCCGGGCTCCGCGCTGGCCGCCGCCGGCTGGGCGGTCGCCCTCGCGCTGAGCTCCGGGGCGCACCGGCTGACCGAGCCGCTGGACTCGGTCTACGAGTACCCGCACGACGTGCCGCGGGTCGGCTCGATCGGGGATCTCCTCTCCGGCTTCGCCGCCTCGGTGCCGGCCGACGCCACCGATCCGTGGACCACCCACGTCGCCGGCCACCCACCGGGCGCGCTGCTGGCCTTCGTGCTGCTGGACCGGCTGGGGCTGGGCGGGCTGGGCTGGGCCGCCGCGATGTGCATCGCCGGTGGTGCGCTCGCCGTCCCCGCGGTGCTGGTCACGGTCCGGGCGGTGGCCGACGAGGCGAGCGCCCGGGTGGTCGCGCCGTTCCTGGTGCTCGCCCCGGCCGCGCTGTGGGTGGCCACCAGCGCCGACGCGCTCTTCGCCGGGGTGGCCGCCTGGGGCGTGGCGCTGCTGGCGACGGCGGCCGCCCGCGCGCCGGGCCTCGGCGCCGACCTGCGCGCCCTGGGCGGTGGGCTGCTCATGGGGCTCGCGCTCTTCCTCTCCTTCGGGCTGACCGCGCTCGGCCTGGTCGTGCTCGTGGTCGTGCTGGTGCACCGCGCCTGGCTGGGCTGGGCCGGGGTGGCCCGGGTCCTCGGCGTCGGGGCGGTGGGCGTGCTGCTGGTGGTCGCCGCGTTCGCCGTCGGCGGCTACTGGTGGGTGGAGGGCTTCACCGTCGCCGGCGACCGGGTGCGCTCCGGGCCGTCCTACGCCAACCGGCCGCTGGCCTTCTTCCTGTTCAGCAACCTGGCCGCCGCAACCCTCGCGGTCGGGCCGGCCGCGGTGGCCGGGCTGGCCTCGCTGCGCCGGCACCGGCTGGCGCTGGTGCCGCTGGCCGCGCTCGCCGGGATGCTGGTCTCCGACGCCACCGGGCTCGTGCGCGGCGAGACCGAGCGGATCTGGCTGCCCTTCTACGTCTGGCTGCTCGTCGCCACCGCGTTCCTGCCGACCCGGCAGCGCCGCTGGTGGCTGGCCGCCTCGGTGCTGCTCGCGCTGGTCATCGAGGTCGTCGTCCGCACCGAGTGGTGACCGGACCGAGTGGTGACCGCGCTGTCGACGCGCGTGGGGCGTGGGCCAGGATGACCGGCGTGCGGACGTCGGTGGTGGCTCGGTGAGCCGGCGGGGCTGGGCGCTGTTCGTCGCGATGTCGCTGATCTGGGGCGTGCCCTACCTGCTGATCAAGGTCGCCGTCGGCGAGTTCTCCCCGGTGCTGGTGGTCTTCGCCCGCTGCGTCATCGGCGCTGCGGTGCTGCTGCCGTGGACGATCGCCCGCGGTCAGCTGCGCCCGGCGCTGCGGCACTGGCGGGCGCTGCTGCTGTTCACCGTGCTGGAGATGACCGGCCCGTGGCTGCTGCTGTCCTGGGCCGAGCAGTCGCTGTCCAGCTCGCTGACCGGGCTGCTGGTGGCCGCCGTCCCGTTCGTCGCCGCGCTCACCGCCCGGATCGCCGGCGACGAGGACCGGCTCTCCCCGGTGCGCGTGCTGGGCATGCTCATCGGCGTCGTCGGCATCGCCGCGCTGCTCGGGCTGGACGTCGCCGGTGCCCAGCTGTCCGCGATCGGCGCCGTCGGGCTGGTGGTGATCGGCTACGCCACCGCGCCGATGGTGGTCACCCGCGCGCTGCCCGACGTGCCCGGCGTCGCCGCCGCGTCGATCGCGCTGGCGGTCACCGCGGTGGTCTACGCCCCGTTCGCGCTGCCCCGGCTCGGGCAGCTGCCCGGCGCGCCGGCGGACGCGCTGGCGTCGCTCGCCGCGCTCGGGCTGGTGTGCACCGCGCTCGCGATGGCGCTGTTCTTCGCGCTGATCCGCGAGGCCGGCCCCCAGCGGGCGCTGGTGATCACCTTCGTGAACCCGGCGGTCGCCGTCCTGCTGGGGGTGCTGCTGCTCGACGAGCCGTTCACCCTCGGCCTCGCCGTCGGGCTGCCGCTGGTGCTGATCGGCTGCGTGCTGGCCACCCGCCGCAGCCCCACCCGCCCGCACCCCTCCGAACTCACCGAGGTCGACGCCCCCGTCCCCTGACCCCCTGAGGAGAGCCATGACCGAACCGTCGACGTCGCCGGTGGTCCGCACCCGTGCAGGTGCGCTCCGCGGCCGCACCGAGAGCGGGACTGCGGTGTTCCGCGGCATCCCGTTCGCCGCGCCGCCGGTGGGCCCGCTGCGTTTCTCGGCGCCCCGGCCGGCCCCGGCGTGGGACGGCGTCCGGGAGGCCGACGTCTTCGGCCCTCCGCCGCCGCAGGCACCCATGGGGCCGCCGCCCCCGGAGCCGCCGTCCGCCGGGCCGGTGCGGCACGACCCGACCGACTGGCTGACCCTCAACGTCTGGACGCCGGACCCGGGCGCCACCGGCCTGCCGGTGCTGGTCTGGGTCTACGGCGGCGCCTACCGGATGGGCACCGCCGGCGTGCCCGAGTACGACGGCGCTGTGCTCGCCCGCAGCGGCGTCGTCGTGGTCACCGCCAACCACCGGGTCGGGGTCGAGGGCTGGGCGGAGTTCGACGGCGCTCCGGCGAACCGGGCGCTGCTCGACGTCGAGGCGACGCTGCGCTGGGTGCAGGAGGAGATCGCCGGCTTCGGCGGGGACCCGGCGCGGGTCACGGTGTTCGGGGAGTCCGCCGGCGCGGGGATCATCGCCGGCCTGCTGGTGATGCCGACGGCCGCCGGCCTGTTCTCCCAGGCGGTGCTGCAGAGCGTGCCGGGCACCTGGTTCACCCCGGAGCTGGCGCGCGACGTCAGCGCCGAGCTGGTCGCGCCGCTGGGTCTGCCCGCGTCGGCCGCCGCGCTCGCCGACGTCCCGCCGCAGCGGCTGGTGGACGCGCTGGGCGAGCTCGACCGGCGGCTGCCCGGGCTGGACCGCTGGGGTCTGGTGGCACACACCCCGACGCCGTTCTCCCCGGTCGTCGACGGGCAGGTGCTGCCCACCGACCCGTGGACCGGCCTCACGGCCGGTGCGGCCCGCGACGTGCCGCTGGTGGTCGGGCACAACCGCGACGAGTGGCGGCTGTTCCTCGTGCTGGCCGGTCAGGCCGGGGCGGTCACCGAGGAGATGGCGGCCACCGCGATGGCGGTCTTCGGGCCGGGGGCGACGCCGGAGACCCGGATGCGGGCGGCCTACCCGGAGGCCGGGGCCGAGGAGCTGTTCGTCCTGGCGCACTCCGACCGGATGTTCCGGGTGCCCAGCCTGGACGTCGCCCGGGCGCAGACCGCCGGCGGTGGCCGGGCGCACCTGTACGAGCTGACCTGGCCCGCGCCGGGCGGTGGCGGTGTGCTGGGCGCGTGCCACGCCCTGGACGTCCCGCTGGTGTTCGGCCGGCTCGACGTCGGGCTCGGCGCGCAGCTGCTGGGCAGCCCACCGCCGGCCGAGGCCGCCGAGGTCTCCGCGCAGCTGCAGGCGGCGTGGACCGCCTTCGCCCGGGACGGCGACCCCGGGTGGCCGGCGTTCGAGGAGAAGGCGGCGCTCACCCGGGTGTTCGACACCGGCGAGCGGGGCGGGGTGCGGCCCTACCCCGAGCAGGCCTCCCGCGACCTGTGGCGGAACGCGCCGATCGGGCTGCTCGACGTGCGCCGCTGACCCGCCCCCGTTCCGCCGAAATGGCCATTTTGGCGGAACGGAACGGAACGGAACGGGGCGGGTCAGGGGGCGGGGCGCAGGGGAGCGGTGGCGAACTCGCGCATGCCGTCGGCGAAGGCGACCCGCGCGCGGAAGTCGAGCTCGGCCGCGGCCCGCGCGGGGGAGGCCACCACGTGCCGGACGTCGCCGATCCGGTACTCCCCGGTGACCTGCGGTGCCGGGCCGCCGAACGCCTCGGCCAGCGCGGCGGCCATGTCACCGACGCTGTGCGGCACCCCGGAGGCGACGTTGTACGCCCGCAGCGCGGCGTCGGGCGCCTCGGCCTCCAGCGCGCGCAGGTTGGCCTGCGCGACGTCGGTGACGTGCACGAAGTCGCGCATCTGCCCACCGTCCTCGAACACCTGCGGGGCCCGGCTGCCCTCCAGCGCCGACCGGAAGATCGAGGCGACCCCGGCGTAGGGGGTGTCCCGCGGCATGTGCGGGCCGTAGACGTTGTGGTACCGCAGCGCGATCGCGCCGCCGCCGGTCGAGCGGGTCCACGCCGACGCGAGGTGCTCCTGGGCCAGCTTGGTCGCGGCGTAGGTGTTGCGCGGGTCGGCGGGGGTGTCCTCCCCGACCTCGCCCCAGGTCAGCTGCCGACCGCACACCGGGCAGGGCGGCTCGAACCGTCCGGCGTCCAGGTCGGCCCGCCGCCGTGGTGCGGCCGGTACGACGCCGTGCTCCGGGCACGCGTAGCGGCCCTCGCCGTAGACCACCATCGAGCTGGCCAGCACCAGCCGGCCGACGTCGGCGCGCGCCATCGCGGCCAGCAGCACCGCCGTCCCCAGGTCGTTGATCCCGGCGTACTCCGGCATGTCCTGCACGTCGACGCCGAGGCCGACCATCGCCGCCTGGTGGCAGACGGCGTCCACCCCGGCGAGTGCGCGGTCGACGGCCGCGGCGTCCCGGACGTCGCCGTGCAGCAGCTCCACGCCGTCCAGCCCGGGCACGCCGTCGGGGTAGCCGGGGTGGACCGCGGGGAGCAGGGCGTCGAGCACCCGCACCTCGTGGCCGGCTGCGCGGCAGGCGGCGACGACGTGCGAGCCGATGAAGCCCGCCCCTCCGGTGACCAGGATGCGCACGAGCGCAGACGCTAGCTTCGGTGCCCGTGGAGCGCTCCCGATGCGACTGGGCGACCAGCGCACCCGAGTACGTCCGGTACCACGACGAGGAGTGGGGGGTGCCCCTGCGCGGGGACGACGCCCTCTACGAGCGGCTGACCCTGGAGGCGTTCCAGTCGGGGTTGTCCTGGATCACCATCCTGCGCAAGCGGCCGGCCTTCCGGGCCGCGTTCGCCGGGTTCCGGATCGCGGCGGTCGCGGAGTTCACCGACGAGGACGTCGCGCGGTTGATGGCCGACGCCGGCATCGTCCGCAACCGCGCGAAGATCACCGCCGCGATCGCCAACGCCCGCGCGGCGCTGCAGGTGCCCGAGGGCCTCTCCGCGCTGCTGTGGTCGTTCGCGCCGGCCGGGCCGCGTCCCCGGCCGCAGACGCTGGCCGACGTGCCGGCCACCTCGGCGGAGTCGGTGGCGATGGCGAAGGAGCTGAAGCGACGGGGGTTCCGCTTCGTCGGGCCGACCACCGGCTACGCGCTGATGCAGGCCACCGGGATGGTCGACGACCACGTCGCGGGGTGTTTCCGGGCCGGTTCCGGGGCCTCGGTGTGACCCGTACCGGTGGGTCCGGGTTGGTCGATCGGCCCCCCATACGGGATCATGGGCGGAGGTTCTCTGCACAACTGGTGCCACACCGCGGCCGTCCGGCCACGGGTGGCGGGCGAAGGAGGCACGCATGGCGGCCATGAAGCCGCGCACGGGTGAGGGTCCCCTCGAGGTCACCAAGGAGGGCCGCGGCCTGGTCATGCGCGTTCCGCTGGAGGGGGGCGGCCGGCTGGTCGTCGAGCTGACCCCCGACGAGGCGAGCGCCCTCTCCGAGGCCCTGAAGGGCGCGATCAGCTGAACACCGCCGCGAGCCTGCCCCTGGGCAGCCCCGCGGGCGACGACGCGGCCCCGGCCGCCGGCAGCACGCCGGTGACCGGGGCCGCGTCGTCCCTGCCGGGGGCGCTGTCGTTCCCGCAGGTCACCGTGCTGCCCGCGCTGCCCGTGCTCGGGCCGGACGACGTGCTGGCGGTGCCGGTCGGCGCCCGGGGCGCGCTGCCGCCCTGGCTGAGCGGCCCGGACGCCGGTCCGCAGGTGCCGGTCGACCCGGAGTTCCTCGCCGGCGCACTGGCCGACACCGGCAACGGCGGCAAGCCCGGTGGGATCACCAACCTGCCGGTGCCGGGCCGGCGCCCGCGCAGCGTGGTCGCGGTGGGTGTCGGCGACGCCACCGTGCCCGACCTGCGCAGCTACGTGGCGGTCGCGGTCCGCCGCGCGCAGACCCTCGCCGAGCACGGCGCCCGCCGGCTGGTGCTGCCGCTGGACTCCGCCGCCGGCCCGGCCGGCGCCGAGGAGGTGCGCGCCGCCGTCGAGGCCGTCGTGCTGGCCGGGTACCGCTTCCGCACCTCGTCGACCCCGCACCCGCCCCGGCTCGCCGAGGTCGCCGTGGTGGCCGCCGACGCCGACGACCCGGCCGTGGCCGCCGGTGAGCTCGCCGGCTCGGTCGCCGCCGACGCCGTCGCCTGGGCCCGCGACCTGGTGAACACCCCCAGCGACACCAAGACCCCCGTCTGGCTCGCCGACCAGGTCCTCGCCCGGCTGGCCGGCCTCGCGCACGTCGAGGCCACGGTGCTCGGCCCCGACCAGCTGCGCGCCGGCGGCTTCGGTGGGGTGCTCGCCGTCGGCGGCGGCTCGGCCTCGCCGCCGCGGGTGGTCGTCGTCCGGTACACGCCGCCCGGGGCGGGGGAGGGGCACCCGGTCCTGGTCGGCAAGGGCATCACCTTCGACACCGGGGGCCTGTCGATCAAGACCACCGCCGGCATGCGCGAGATGAAGACCGACATGGCCGGCGCCGCGGCGGTGCTCGCGGCCGTCGACGCCGCCGCCCGGCTGGAGCTGCCGGTCGCGGTCACCGCCGTGGTCGCGCTCGCCGAGAACGCCGTCTCCGGCTCGGCCTACCGCCCCGCCGACGTCGTCCGGCACGTCGGCGGGCGCACCACCGAGGTGCGCAACACCGACGCCGAGGGCCGGCTGGTGCTCGCCGACGCACTCGCCTACGCGCACACGGAGCTCGGCGCCACCGCGCTGGTCGACGTCGCCACCTTGACCGGTGCGGTGAAGACCGCGCTCGGCGCCCGCACCGCGGGGCTCTACGCCACCGGCGACGGGCTGGCCGACGCGCTGCTCACCGCCGCCGGGCACGCCGGTGAGTCGTGCTGGCGGATGCCGCTGACCGAGGAGCACGTGGGTCACCTGCGCGCCCAGCTGGACTCCGACGTCGCCGACGCCAACAACGCGCCGGGCAACCCGGGGTCGACGACGGCGGCGCTGTTCCTGCAGCCGTTCACCGGCGGCCTGCCCTGGGCCCACCTGGACGTCGCCGGCCCGGCCCGCGCCGGCAGCGACGCCGCCGAGGTGGTCAAGGGGGGCACCGGGTTCGCCGTCCGCACCCTGCTGCGCTGGCTGGAGGCCGGTGCACCGGTGGCGGAGCAGGTCGTCCGGGACTGAACAGGTCGTCCGGGGGCCGAAGAGGTCGTCCGGGACCGAACAGATCGTCCGGGACCGAGCAGATCGTCCGGGACCCACGGGTGTTCCCGGGGCGCGCCGCGGGCATGGCAGTCCGTGACGTCGCGCCGCCCGGCGCGGCCGGACCCCAGGGGGACACCGTGGGCATGATGGACAAGGCCAAGAGCGCGCTGAACAGCGACAAGGGTGAGCAGGTCAGCGACAAGGGCCTGGACAAGGGCGAGCAGTTCGCCGACCAGAAGACCGGCGGCAAGCACGACGCGCAGATCGACAAGGGCCGCGACTTCGCCGACGAGCGGATCGGCCGCCCCGGCGACGGCAGCTGATCCACCGGGCCGGCGCCTCCACCGGGCGCCGGCCCCGGCCCTTCCGGCAGGATCGGTGGATGACCTCCTCGGACGAGCGGGACCAGCGCGGTCGGGACGAGCGGGACGAGCGCGGGGTGGTCTTCCCGGCCGGACCGGACGGGCGGCGCAGCACGGCCGCCGTCGGCCGGGCGGTGGTCGCCGACGCGCTGCGCCCCGTCGACCCGACCGGAGCGCGCGCCGCCGAGCACGAGACGAACTGGCGAGCCGGCTACCTGGCGCACGTCCGGCGCACGGTGGAGGCGGGCCTCGCCTCACCCGCGGCGGCGCGCAGCGTTGCCGCGGCCGGCCTGGACTCCCTGCACGCCCGGATGCGGGTCGCCGGCCCCGACGGCGAGGCCGAGCTGGACGCGCTGCGCACCGCGGATCCCCGCCGTTCGCCGGTCACCGTCGAGGTGCGCGGTGAGGCGCAGCCGGAGCGCGAGCTGACCCTGCCGTGGCGCGGGCAGCGGCTGCGCGGCGACGACGTCCGCCGCCGGCTGGACGCCTGGGTGTCGGGCGGGGTGGTCGAGCCCAGCTGCGCCGACGCGGTGCGCACCGTGCTCGACCACCCGGAGTGGCTGGCGCTGCACGGGCGCACGGTGGCCGTGCTGGGCGCCGGCGCCGAGATGGGCCCGCTCCCGGCCCTGCTGCGCTGGGGCGCCCGGGTGGCCGCCGTCGACCTGCCGCGGGTGGAGCTGTGGCACCGGGTGCTGGACACCGCCCGGCGCGGCGCGGGCACGCTGCTCCTGCCGGCCCGTCGGGACCACGCCGACCCGGCCGCCGAGGCCGGGGCCGACCTCGTCGCCGAGGTGCCCGAGGTCGCCGAGTGGCTGCTCGGCCTCCCCGGCAGCCTCGTGGTCGGCAACTACGTCTACGCCGACGGCGCCACCAACGTGCGGGTCTCCACCGCGGTCGACGCGCTCACCGTGCGCCTGCAGCACCGCCGTCCCGATCTCGCGCTGGCCTTCCTCGCCACCCCCACCGACGTCTTCGTGGTACCGCGCGACGCGGTGGCGGCCTCGGTCGCGGCGTACGCCGACCGGTCGCGGACGGCGAAGCTGCTGGGCCGGCCGCTGCGCACCCTGTCGGCGGGGCGGCTGCTGCAGCGCAACTACGTGCCCGGCGCCGACCCGGGGATCAACGACAGCCTGGTGCCCCAGCAGGGCCCCAACTACGCGCTGGCCAAGCGGGTGCAGCGCTGGCGGGCGACCGCCGCCCGCGCCGGCGGGGCCACCGTCTCGCTCAACGTCGCGCCCCCGACCCGCACCCGCTCGGTGGTGAAGAACCGGGCGCTGGCCGCCGCCTACGCCGGTGCGCACCGCTTCGGCGTCGAGGTGTTCGACCCCGCGACGTCGAACGTGCTGATGGCCGCACTGCTGGTGCACGACCTGCACACCGGTGGGGGCCCGGCGCACGCGCACCCGTGGCAGGACGAGGCGTACGCCGCCGCGCACGGCGGGCTGTGGCGCGGGCCGTACGCCCCGCGCAGCGCCCTCGGGCTGGCGGCCGTGCTCGGGGTCGCCGGCGCCCGCGGCTGAGCTGCCGGCGGTCGCCCGCGCGTGTTCCGCTCCGCGGTGGACCGCAACCCCTACGGTGCCGCCATGGAGCAGGCTCCCGCACCCATCGCGCCCACGCCTCGGCGGGCGCGGCTGGGCAGTCCGTGGACGGCGGTGCGGGTGGTGCTGGCGGTCGGCTGGGTGGCCGTCGCGCTCGTCGTCGTCCTCACCGGACAGCGGGCCGCGTCGCTGGACGACCTGCGCGGCGCCGTCGCGGACGGGCGGGTGGACGAGGTCGCGGTGACCGAGGGGCTGGAACCGGGGGCCACCGGCGCGGCCGTCCAGACCGCGGAGTGGCGCGCGGGTGGGGTCCGGCACAGCACCGAGGTCTGGGAGGTCAGCCCGGGGCAGCAGGCGCCGGACGGCACCCGCCCGGTCGTTCCCGGCGGTCTGGCCGACGAGCTGCGCACCGAGCACCCGGAGCTGCGCATCGTCCCGGCGGCCGAGCGGTGGTCCTGGTCGGAGGTGTTCGGCTGGCGGGTGTCCACCTGGGTGGGGCTGGTCCTGTTCCTCGGCGCGGTCGCGGTGGTGTTCCTGCTGGTCACCGGGCCACGGCCGGCGCGCGCCACCCGATGGGCCTGGTTCTGGCTGAGCTGGAACCCGGTGGGGCCGCTGGCGTTCCTGCTGCTGTCCGGGCCGTTCCCCGGGCTGCCGGCGCCCCGACCCGGGACCCGCCGGCTGACCGGCGGGTGGGCGTTCCTGCTCAGCCTCGTCCTCGGCTCCGCGCTCTTCTCCGCGGGCGGCTGACCGGTCTGCGGGGGCCGTGCAACCTCCCGGCCCCGGGCTCCGTCTCACGGGCATGAACCGAACGGACACCACGTGACACCGGACCGGGACGAGGCCTTCGCCGCCTTCGTGACCAGCTCCCGCGGCGATCTGCTCCGCACCGCCACGCTGCTCGCCGCCGGTGACCGGCACATGGCCGAGGACCTCGTGCAGGTGTGCCTCACCCGCCTCCACCTGGCCTGGTCTCGGCTGCGGGCCCCCGAGGCCCGGTACGCCCACGCCCGCCGGGTGCTGGTCAACGCCCTCATCGACGAGACCCGGCGGCCCTGGCGCCGCCGGGAGCAGCCCCGGGCGGAGCTCCCCGACACCGCTGCCCCCACCGGCAGCCCCGCCGACGACGAGCGGCTGGCCCGGCTGCGGCCGGCGCTGGAGCAGCTGCCCCCGCGGATGCGGGCCGCCGTCGTCTTCCGCCACCTGCACGAGCTGAGCGTCGCCGAGACCGCCGACGTCCTGAGCTGCTCGCAGGGCACCGTCAAGAGCCAGACCGCCCGCGGCCTGGACCAGCTCCGCCGGAGGCCGCGGAGCGCGGCGTCGGCTGACCCGCCCAGCCCGGATCAGGTCACCTGATCGTGGGGGGGGGGGGGGGGGGGGGGGGGGGGGGGGGGGCGGGGGGGGGGGGGGGGGGGGGGGTGGGCGGCGGCGCGGCGCGGGGGGGGGGGGGGGGGGGGGGGGGGGGGG